>JBOFIZ010000164.1:0-24527 GCA_051650425.1 Bacteroidales bacterium | reverse complement strand
TAATGAGCGGTATCAGTTTCTCCGGAAAGTGATACGGTCCATAATTATTGGAACAGCGCGTAATGGAAACCGGCATTTTATATGTATCTGCATAAGCCTTTACTATAAGATCCGCACTTGTTTTAGATGCACTGTAAGGACTACGTGGGTCAAGCGGTGTAAGCTCTGTAAAGAAGCCCTCTGCTCCCAAAGATCCATATACCTCGTCAGTCGATACCTGATGGAACCGAACGTTGGATTTCCAAAGCGGATAACCATTATCGGCTTTACCTGTCACCCAATGATTGCGTGCTCCGTCCAGCAGATTCTGTGTACCCAGAATATTCGTTTGCAAAAATAATTGCGGGTTTTCAATACTGCGGTCGACATGGCTCTCTGCAGCAAAATTAACGACACAGTCGATCGGATACTGATCAAACAATTTATTGATTAATTCTTTATCACAGATATCACCTTTGACAAATACACATCGTTGATTGTCTTGTATATCTGCAGCAATCGTGCCTAAATTTCCGGCATAAGTCAATGCATCCAGTACAATAATTTGTACGTGGGGTGCATTTCTAAGTATATATTTAACAAAGTTTGCACCGATAAATCCGGCACCGCCTGTTACTAAATAGCATTTCATAAGCGTATGTTTTGAATACGTTTTTACTTCAACAGGTCAAGCAGGTACTGTCCGTAAGCTGTTTTCTCGAGCTTATGTCCTAAACCAGCCAGCTGACTGTTGTTTATCCATTTGTTTCGCCATGCAATTTCTTCGATACATGCGATATAGTAGCCTTGTCTGTTTTGGATAGTAGCCACAAAGTTCGATGCTTCGAGCAAACTGTCACAATTCCCGGTATCCAGCCAGGCAAAACCACGGCCGAACAGTTCGACATGAAGTCTTTGCTCCTCCAGATAGAGTCTGTTTAGATCGGTGATCTCCAATTCACCCCTTTTAGAAGGTTTCAGACTTTTCGCTTTCTGCACAACCGTTTCGTCATAGAAATAAAGACCCGGAATAGCATAATTGGATTTCGGATTTTCGGGTTTCTCTTCAAGGCTCAGGACCTGATTATGCTCGTTGAACTCTACTACGCCATAAGCGCGGGGATCTTTGACATAATAACCAAAAATAGTAGCCCCTTTCTGCGTATTTTGAGCACGCTTCAACATAGATGAAAATCCCTGTCCGTAGAACATATTATCTCCAAGAATCAAACATGCAGGTTGTCCTTGCAGAAACTCTTCCGCTAAAATAAAAGCTTCGGCAAGTCCATTAGGCTTCTCCTGAATGATATATTCGAAACGCATGCCAAGTTGTTCACCCGATCCGAGTAGATCTTTGAAGACAGGTAAATCACGGGGTGTAGAAATGATTAGTATTTCCCGTATGCCAGTAAGCATAAGTGTAGAAAGCGGGTAATAGATCATCGGTTTATCGTAAACAGGCATTATCTGTTTGGATATAGCCTTTGATAACGGATAAAGGCGGGTAGCACTACCACCCGCCAATATTATTCCTTTCATATATAAATGAGTTATTGGTTATCTAACAACCAAATATCATTGAAACGTGGAGCGTATTTAGCTCTGATTTCGTCTTTTTTCTCAACAGCCGTATCACGGTCATTGTAGCTTGCAACGATAACACGATACATACCTTGTGCATTTTGAGCTAAGATAGCCGGATAACCTGCATCAATCATTTGTTGCTTTAATCCTTCTGCATTTGTTTTGTTTTTAAAGCTTCCTACTACAATATTCCATCTTTTCAAACCGGCAGCATCGGATTCTGTAACACCAGTTACACTCTCTACACGTACAGGAGAAGGAGTTGTAGTTGTCTGTGTTCTTTTAACTTCAACGATTTCTAAAGCTTCCGGCTCAGTAATTGTTTCTTTAACAATTTCTTTTTCTTTTGCTTTCTCATAAGCTGCTTTGTAAGCGTTTTCTTTAGTCTTACAAGATACCATAGAGATGGCAAGAGCAGCGATGCTTAGAATCATTATGTTCTTTTTCATACTTCAAGCTTTTTATGGGTATAATTTATTAATTGCACAAATATACAGAAAGAATATAATTCTACAATTACTCATGCTTTTTTATTTATAAGTGGAAAAACTTACTTCAGTTCTTCTTTTAAAAACTGTGTTGTAAAAGTTTCCTTTTGTGCTACTATTTTCTCAGGAGTTCCTTCGCATAGGACCATTCCACCGCCTTTTCCACCTTCGGGTCCCATATCTATAATATAATCTGCACATTTAATGACATCTAAATTATGCTCAATGATTATAACCGTATTACCCTTATCAACCAACCGATTTATTACATTCATTAATACTCTGATATCTTCAAAATGGAGGCCGGTCGTTGGCTCATCTAACACATACAATGTCTTACCTGTATCTCTTTTAGCCAGTTCTGTAGCTAACTTAACCCGTTGACTTTCGCCCCCGGAGAGTGTTGTAGATGGTTGTCCTAGCTTGATATAGCCTAATCCGACTTCTTGTAAAACTTTGATTTTCTTTAATATTCCCGGAATATTTTCAAAGAAATCGACTGCCTGATTAATAGTCATATCTAATACATCGGCTATGGACTTACCTTTATATCTGACTTCGAGTGTCTCACGATTATATCTTTTACCATGACACTCTTCGCAAGGAACAAGTACATCAGGCAAGAAGTTCATTTCAATAGTCTTATAACCATTCCCTGAACATACTTCGCAACGACCTCCTGCTACATTGAATGAGAAGCGTCCGGGTTTATACCCTCGCATCTTTGCTTCGGGCAATGAAACAAAAAGATTACGGATATCACCAAATACTCCTGTATAGGTTGCCGGGTTAGAACGTGGTGTGCGTCCCAACGGAGATTGATCGACATTAATAATCTTATCGATGTTATCCAATCCTTCAATTTTTTTGTACGGCAGCGGATCTTTAAGCGAATTATAAAACTTCTGAGATATTATCGGATAAAGTGTTCCATTTATCAGACTGGACTTACCACTACCGGATACTCCTGTAACACATATCATCTTTCCTAACGGAAAACTCACTGTGACATTTTTCAGATTATGACCTGATGCTCCAACCAATTTAATGGATTTACCATTCCCCTTACGGCGTTGAGGTATTTCTATTTTCCTGGTTCCATTGAGATACTGTGTGGTAAGTGTATTGCTCTTGAGCATATCTTCGGGTGTACCAGCATACACGACCTCTCCTCCCAGCCTGCCTGCTTTGGGTCCCATATCTACAACATAATCGGCAGCCATCATCATATCTTTGTCGTGCTCTACAACAATGACACTGTTGCCTGTATCACGCAATTGTCTGAGTGAGTTAATCAGCCGCACATTATCTCGCTGGTGCAACCCGATACTTGGTTCATCCAGGATATAAAGCACATTCACGAGCTGTGAGCCTATCTGCGTAGCCAAACGAATACGTTGACTCTCGCCACCCGAAAGTGTCTGAGAAGCTCTGTTAAGAGTCAGATAGTCGAGCCCTACATCCAGCAGAAACCGCAAACGACTCCGAATCTCTTTCAATATTTCAGTTGCTATTTTACGTTGCTTATCAGACATACGTTCTTCAATATTCTCAAGGAATACGACCAGATCCGAAATATCCATTTCAGCAAGCTCTGCAATATTCTTATCTCCTATACGATAATACAGAAATTCTTTCTGAAGGCGGTTTCCTCCACATTCGTCGCAACAAGCTGTTTTGACAAACTGATTGGCCCATTTCTGTGCGGAAGCAGAAGATTCGCTTTCCTGCAATAGATCAATATAACGACCTAAACCTTCGTAAGGCATCAATATGTTAGTTGATCCTAATGCAGGATTTTTGAATGTAAGTTTCTCCTGTGTTCCATTAATAATATCATCGAAGGTATCATTATCTATTTTGGACAACGGAGTCTTAATGGTATATCCGTTATTTTCGAGAATAGCTTCAATTTGCCAGAATATCATAGTATTCCGATATTTACCAAGAGGAGCCAAACCTCCCTGATAAACGCTTAAGGATGGATCAGGCACAATCTTGTCTTTATCAATCTGATTGATGTAACCAAGACCCTTACACTTCTTACAAGCGCCATGAGGGGAGTTAAATGAAAAGTTATGAGGGGAAGGTTCAGCATAAGACAATCCGGTCGTAGGACACATCAGACGACGGCTATAGTGGCGCACTTCATTCGCATCAACATCCAGAATCATCATCAGCCCATCACCTTGTTTCATCGCAGTACGAATACTATCCTTTAGTCTTCGCTCATCTTTTCCGTTTACGAGAATCTTATCAACGACAAGTTCTACACTGTGAATCTTGTAGCGATCCAGCATCATGTTAGGTAAGATTTCACGTAACTCTCCATCAACCCGTACATTGAGATAACCCTTCTTACGAAGATTCTCAAAGAGTTCCTTGTAGTGTCCTTTTCTATTTCGTACTAATGGGGATAATAAGATTATCTTTTTATTCTGATAGCGTTGTAGAATCAGATCAAAAATTTGCTCTTCGGTATATTTAACCATCAACTCACCGGTATTGTAAGAGAAGGCTTCGCCTGCACGTGCATAAAGCAAGCGGAAGAAGTCATAAATCTCCGTAGTTGTCCCAACTGTAGAACGAGGATTCTTATTAGTTGTCTTTTGCTCTATGGAGATAACGGGACTCAATCCGGTGATTTTATCAACATCAGGACGTTCCATATTCCCAAGAAAGTTCCGGGCATAAGAAGAAAAGGTTTCTATGTATCTTCTTTGACCTTCTGCGAAAATAGTATCGAATGCGAGAGACGATTTACCACTACCGCTTAATCCCGTAATGACAGTAAGCGCATTGCGGGGTATATCGATATCTATATTTTTTAAATTATGTACGCGTGCACCTTGTACACTAATTTTATCTGTTTCTTTCATGTAAAGAATTCTGTATTAATCTCTGTCTATTACCCATTGGTTTTCGTAAACGACAGGATTCGATTTTCCATAATACATATCCTCCTGAAGAGGCACTATCAACTCATATCTTTTTCCGCTTTTGTTAGGTATACCTCTACCTCGAATCCACGGATTAAATTCTTTGAGCTGTCCATAAGTAACATTATTATCCTTCGCAATGTTTACTAAGGATGTCACTGTTGTATCAATTGGTAATACTTTCGTTGTGATCGGTTTATATAACTGATCACTTTTAAGTACAAAGCCATATTGGTAAGGAGCCGAAAATATCTGTTTAATCGCCAGTAAACGATAAACATAACGTTGCGTCTCTTCAGTCAGCCACATATCAAAAAATGTATCTACATCCTGATTAGACAATTCCTTAGAAATACGACCCATCCCTCCATTATAGGAAGCTGCCACTAAAGCCCAGTTTCCATATTTCTGATAAGCCTTTTTTAAATAACGACATGCAGCTTCGGTTGACTTCTCTACATGAAATCTTTCATCGATACTATCGTTTATTTCCAATCCATACTCTTTTCCCGTAGCTGGCATGATCTGCCACATTCCTCCGGCTTTAGCTCCGGAAATAGCACGCGGGTTCAAGCTGCTTTCAATCACAGCCAGATATTTAAAATCTTCGGGCACTCCGTTTTTCTTAAGAATAGGTACGATAATAGGAAAAAAGCGATTCGCTCTTTTGATCAGCATCCCTGTTGTAGAGTGAAGATAGGTAAAGCCTGACAATTCACGATCAAAACGCTCATAAGCATCATAACGCGTCAGATCTACCTGTTCACCTGCAAAATTGACACGTTCGGGAATATCCGGAAAAGAAGTTACAGTCGATACAAGCATTTTTTCTTTTTTTGCCTTAGCAACATCTTTTCCAGAAACTAAAACGCCGACTGTCACACCTGCCACAATAAGGGTGGCTATGGTCCATATATATTTTTTCATTTTGATTTATCTGTAATTAATACGTATATACAACAAACGCAAAGATACAAAGGGTTTTTTCATTTTGCTTTGTATCCTTGCGTTTTATAGAACAAAAGTTCTTAAATAGTTTATATTTAAACCTTTATTTAAATTCAGCTTTCAATTTATACTTAACCATGACGACTCACACGTTTCAACTGATCAATATCCAAGAGCTTAATCTTACGTCCATCGACTGCTATAAGCCCTTCATTACTGAAGATAGTCAATGTCCGAATCGCATTGGAAGTGGTCATATTAGAGAGGCTAGCCAAGTCTTCACGAGACAAATAGATCGCGATAGTAGACTCATCATCTTCCAATCCATAATTCTCCAGCAAAAACAATAATGCTTCAGCCAAACGCCCGCGTATATGTTTTTGAGTAAGATTTACAGTCCGGGAATCCGAAATACCTAAATCTACTGCCAGTAAACGAATAAAAAACATAGCAAGATTATTGTTTTTCACTACCAATGATCGCATAATATGCAAAGGTAGAAACACTACCGTAGCAGCTTCAAATGCCGCAGCTGCTGTCAAATAATCTTCATCTGCAAAAGCAGCACGATAAGCAAAATACTGTCCGGGACGAATCATTCGCATGATTTGATTTCGTCCTCCTACACCTTCTTTATAGATTTTAATTTTACCTCTATAAAGACACATCATGCAAACAGGCCGTTCGCCTTCTCCATGAATGATTTCATTTTTCTTAAACGTATGTACCTGATACGATTCCTGTAAAAGTATTCGTTCATCTGCATTTAATGCTTCCCAAATATCAGGTATTGCGTCTGCTAAGTCTATGGTTGTTTTCTTTGATAACATATTTCTCTGCTATAAAAAGCTGTTTAATAGCACAAATTTATTCTTTTTTTTATTTCATCAAACAAATAGCTGCTTTTTTTTCATCTTTTACGAATCTTTCTTCACAAAAACAGCACTTAACTCCCATAACAAGTACAATGGTAAGAAAACAACAAGCAATGTAAACGGATCTCCCGACGGAGTAATAAAGGCTGCTGCTATCAAAGTAAACACAATTGCATGACGTCTGTACTTATTAAAGAAAGAGCGTCGAAGAACTCCAATCTTTGATAAAAACATAGACAACAGTGGCAATTCGAAGAATATCCCCATCAAAAAAATCATTGTAAGAAAATTGCTCATATATGAATCCAGTGAAAGCTGATTTTCTATCAACGGACTTAATTCATATTGAATAAGAAAGCGTAATGTGAGCGGGAAAACAACTATATAACCGACAAATACGCCTAAGACAAAAAGAATATTGCCAAATACGAAAGCAAATGCAACACCTTTCTTCTCATGTGGATATAACGCAGGAGATATAAAACCCCATAATTGATATAATACGAATGGAAATGAGAACAACAAACCTAATGAAAAGGATGTTGTCATGTGTGTCATAAATTGTGAAGCCAGTTTTATATTTATCAACTTTACATGAAAGTTTTCACCGCAAAAGTCCGGAAGTATCCCGTGTAAAGTCTCATTTAATTTACAAAGCCATTCATATAAAATAAAATCCGGACGACAAGGTGCCAAAATGATGTTATCAAATATTTCGGGCATAAATATAAAGAACAGGATCATTAATACTGTTACGAAGATTAATGAGCGAAAGATGACACCTCGCAGCTCATCTAAATGATCCCAGAAAGACATTTCATTCTCCATGCTATTGATAAAATTAGATTGTATCGAAAAAGAAGAGATAATATACGCTGATATTCAGACATACATTATCTCTACTCATGTTTTTTAGTATACTGTATTAGCGGACCTGTTACTTCTTTGGATCTTTATCATCCATATCGAGTTCATCTTCGATCCCTTTAATTCCTTCTTTAAAACTTCTTACTCCTTTACCTAAACCTTTCATTAGTTCAGGTATTTTTTTGCCTCCGAATAAGAGTAGTATCGCGAAAACAATAATAATAATTTCGCCGGTACCAAAGTTATTTATGAATAGTAACGTTGTTTCCATTGTATTCAATTTTTGAATTAAATATTATGAAGATCGTGACCCATACGTTCTTTTTTAGTCTTCATATATTTTAAGTTGTGCTCATTAACTTTCACTTCGATCGGCACATTCTCAATGATTTCAAGACCATATCCTTCCAAACCTACACGCTTAATCGGGTTGTTGGTCATCAAACGCACCTTTTTAATACCCAATTCGTGCATGATAGAAGCACCTACACCATAATCGCGTTCGTCAGCTTTGAAACCTAAATGAAGATTTGCATCAACCGTATCTAGTCCTTCTTCCTGTAGTTTGTAAGCTTTGATTTTATTCATCAAGCCGATACCACGACCTTCCTGATTCATATAAATAATAGCTCCTTTACCTTCTTTCTCGATAGCCATCATCGCTTTATGAAGTTGCTCACCACACTCACAGCGCTGACTTCCAAAGATATCTCCTGTCATACAAGAAGAGTGCATACGCACTAAAATAGGCTCATTCTCATCCCATGATCCTTTAATAAGAGCAATATGTTCCAAACCATTTGATTTCTGTCTGAAAGGGATTAAACGGAAATCGCCGTAGGCTGTCGGCATAGAAACTTCTTCACCTTTTTCAATCAATGATTCGCGTTGAAGCAAATAACGGATAAGTGCTGCTACAGAAATGATTTTCATATCAAATTTCTCAGCAACTTCCATTAATTGAGGTAAACGAGCCATTGTACCATCTTCGTTCATGATCTCAACCAATACACCTGAAGGATATAACCCGGCCAGGCGAGCCAAATCTACAGCTGCTTCTGTATGTCCTGCTCTTCTCAACACACCTTTTTCTCTGGCTCTTAGCGGGAAGATATGTCCCGGACGACCAAAGTCTGAAGGTTGAGTTTCGGGATTTGTAATAGCCTGAATCGTTTTAGCTCTGTCCGAAGCAGAGATACCTGTCGAACATCCATTTCCCAATAAATCTATTGACACTGTAAAAGGCGTTGCGTGCAATGCAGTATTACCGGCAACCATCAGATCTAATTCCAGCTCTTCACATCTTTTTTCTGTTAATGCACAACAGATCAAACCACGACCGTGCGTCGCCATAAAGTTGATTTTCTCTGGCGTGATTAATTCAGATGCTGCAATAAAATCGCCCTCATTCTCACGATCCTCATCATCTACAACAATGATCAATTTACCGGCTTTGATATCTTCAATAGCCTCTTCTATTGTATTGAGCTTAAACATTTAAGTAGTTTTTTATTTAAACGATTATTTTTTTATCAAATTCGATATTTCGGCATTAATACGCAATATATTTTGCAAATCACTTTTCAAAACTCGTCTTTGAATCAGTGCAAATATATAAATAACTATACCGATCGGGAAAATAATTCCCATAAACCATCGAATATATTTGTTCTTTGGAATAATATGCATCTTTTCAATCTGTAAAACCGGATATTCCGATATTTTATAAAAGAATGCACTATCTTCTGAGTTCAGCAACTCTTCTACGATAGACTCTATCAATTGAGACATTTGAGCTACTGCTGTAAAGTTATCACCCTTAGCCCATAAATTGAAATAGCTAAAGTTTCTTGGCTTCGAAGCTTCCTTCATAAAACCTGCAATAGAGTCATCCAGTTCAGTAAGCATCATACGCACTTTATGCATATCTGCAGTATTAATAATAACCTCTTTCTTATTCAGCTCACGTGCACCACGTTTGCCGAATATTTTTTTCAGGAAGGTCGAATAAAGATCGCCACTCATAATAGTAGAATCCTTCACTGCTTTATAAGTCAAAAACACACCTAGTGGTATTAACACAGCAGTACTCAACCACATACCCTGGTAAGGAGGCAATACTCCATCACGCGCAAATTTATAACCTGTATTGTCTATAATATAATAGAAAATAAAGAGAAATACCGAAAGTACGGCTGGCATACCTAAACCTCCTTTTCGGATAATTGCTCCTAATGGCGCTCCGATAAAGAAGAATACCAGACAGGCAAAAGCCAGTGAGAATTTTCTATGCCACTCCAATCGATGTCGGTTTATCGATTTTTTTGTATCCGTATAAGAATAACCCCGATACTCTATATCTTGTTTACGAGAATTTGCTAATGATTTAGCAGTATAGAATAACTGACGCTTTTCATCGGTTAGCATTTTAGCTAAAATAGAATCTGTATCTACTTCCTTATAAGCCATTAGCGTTTCTTTTGCCTCTACAGTCATTGTCGTATCATTTTTTGAACGAATACGATCACTGGCTATAATTAAAGGCGTTCCAAAAAGCAAAGCTTTCGAGTTCATCTTTTCAATACTATCCCCTATCACTGTCAGTGAGTCTGCTGTTCGCTTCAGCTCTTCCAAATCTTTACCAATGTACTGACTCGACATAAAGGATTCATCCATACGATTGAAGTTTGCATCAAACTCTATCAGAAATGTTTTCTTAGAGAAATTCTCACGTCTGTAAGGTACATTATTATAGGACGAGCGCTGTTTCTGCAAATTTTCAAAACTTTCTCCACTCCATAAGGTAAAAAACAATGCTTTTTTATCTACTGTTGTTTCTAGTTTGGCAGAATCGGCTACAATCACACGGGCATTTTCGAAGCCATTTGAGTAATCATATACCATTACATCATAAAGAAGTCCCGTCTCACGGTTCTTTTTTGTAACGTACAGATTAAATCCTTCGATCTGATCATAAAACGTAGCTTCAGGAATATCCAGCTCAGGCGATTTTTGTTTCATTGCATAAAGCAATGTATACATCTTTACCTGCACCTTCGGATTAGCATAGTTCTGATAAAAAAAGGAGAACGTACAAATACTACTTACGAAGATAATCAATGGCAACATAATACGAATCAAAGGAATACCGGCAGCCTTCATTGCCAGTAACTCCAAACGCTCCCCCATATTGCCGAAAGTCATAAGTGACGCAAGCAAAGTTGCAAGCGGTAATGACATTGGAATTAAAGACAAAGCAGAGTACAGGAAAAATTCGGCCAGTACGCGGAATGATAACCCTTTACCAACTAATTCATCGATATACCTCCATAAAAACTGCATCAGCAGAATAAATGTGGAGATTAAAAAAGTCATCAAAAAAATAGGCAGGAACGTTTCTAAAATGAACCTGTATAATCTTTTTATCTGAAACATTAAATGACTGTCAAGATTTATATTATTTATTTCACACCGATACCTTCATAGATGAATCCATTGGCTCTGACTTCTGATGGTTCGTAAATATTACGTCCATCAATAATCAAATTACCTGCCATTGTTTTTTTCAGAACCTTCCAACTAGGCATACGGAATGTTTTCCATTCTGTCACCAGGAATAAAGCCTCTGCATCCAGTACGGCCTCGTACATATCTTTCGCGTAATTGATTTCTTCTCCAAAATAGCGTTTACATTCGTGCATTGCAACCGGATCATAAACTGTTACCATACATCCTGCATCTATCAATTGACGAATCATAACCAAAGAGGTTGCCTCACGGGTATCATCAGTTTCAGGTTTAAAACTAATACCCCAAACCGCTACTTTAACACCTTTAAGGTCTTTATCATACAAACGAGTAAACTTCTTAAACAAAACCTGCTTCTGCGTTTCATTCACACGTTCTACCGCCGTAATGACATCCATATTGTAACCCTTCTCCTGTGCTGTTTTTATTAATGCTTTCACATCTTTCGGAAAACAAGATCCTCCGTAACCACAGCCGGGATACAAAAATTTTGTACCAATACGGGCATCCGAGCCAATACCACGACGAACCATATTTACATCTGCACCAACAAGCTCACATAAATTTGCAATGTCATTCATAAAACTAATACGTGTAGCCAACATCGCATTAGCTGCATATTTAGTCATCTCTGCAGATGGTATATCCATAAAAATCACACGGAAATTATTGATCACAAATGGTCTGTAAAGACGTGTAAGCAATTCTTTAGCTTTCTCCGACTCTACGCCTACAACAACGCGATCAGGACTCATAAAGTCATTTACCGCAGCTCCTTCTTTCAGAAACTCCGGATTGGATGCAACATCAAACGATATATCAACACCACGCTTATTTAACTCATCCTGAATAGCAGCTTTCACTTTTATAGCTGTCCCAACCGGCACAGTACTTTTCGTAACCAATAAGATATAATCATTCATATTCCGACCTACCGTACGCGCTACATCAAGAACATACTTCAGATCGGCACTACCATCTTCGTCCGGCGGAGTACCAACAGCACTAAATATGACTTCAACTTTATCCAGGCAAGTTGTCAGATCCGTAGTGAAGTGCAGCCGTTCTGCTGCTATATTTCGTTGTACTATTTCTTCAAGGCCGGGTTCATATATCGGTATTATTCCTTGTTTAAGATTCTCGATTTTATTGACATCTATATCGACACAATAAACTGTCACCCCCATTTCGGCAAAACAAGCCCCGGTAACCAATCCAACGTATCCGGTACCTACTATGGCTATATTCATAACTACTATATATTTTATTTTATAGACAAATTCTTAATTGCACAAAGTTATTCTTTTTTTATTTCCAATAGACAAACTATCTCAGAAACCTTACTCTGTGAATGTATAAAATAGACAATTCTCTTATTTTTGAGTTTTACAATTATAAGTTTTCCTATTTTTTTCATCAAAAAACTTGAATCATTCACGATTATATCTATATTTACGAACCAGATTATTCAACAAACAAAATTAAATATAACTATGAGCAATCAAGACGATTTGTTAGTGTATGATGACGAGGAATCGATCAAGTTTATTAAGAACTACCTTCCTCTGGACATCAAAGAGAAATTTACAAACGATGATATCTGCTATATTGTAGATCTTATCTATGAATTTTACGAATCTGATGGTGTTTTCAATGCTGATGACGATGAAGAAATCGAAATCGATGAAAACAAAATCGTAGATTTCGTTGTGAAAAACGCGAAAAAAGACCAGGTCGCTGACTTTGACCCTGAAGAAGTAGTATTCGTAATCCGTGGCGAATTGGAATACTGCGAATCAATTGGCATGTTTGAATAATCTCTTGCTACAAACACAATGAACAACAAAAGAGGATTTGTTAAGATATCACTATCTTACAAATCCTCTTTTTGTTTTATCTGTTTTATATCTGAGCCAATCCGCTTTATCAATCAAAATGCTTACGCTTAAGCTCGAAGTATCTACCCAGGTATTTTTCGCGCACCGTCGGATTTTCTGCTAACTCCTCTGCAGTACCCTGAAACAGAATCTGACCTTCAAACAACAAATAAGCACGATCGGTAATATTCAAAGTTTCCTGCGCATTATGGTCAGTAATCAAAATACCGATATTCTTATCTTTCAGCTTTGCTACAATTGCCTGAATATCTTCAACCGCAATCGGGTCAACCCCGGCAAAAGGCTCATCCAGCATAATAAATTTGGGATCAATCGCCAGACAACGTGCAATCTCTGTACGTCTGCGCTCTCCTCCGGACAATTGATCTCCGAGATTCTTACGCACTTTCTGAAGGCGAAACTCTGCTATCAGACTTTCAAGTTTATCGCGTTGATAATCCTTTGGTTTATCTGTCATCTGAAGCACAGCTTTGATATTATCCTCTACAGTCATTTTTCTAAATACAGAGGCTTCCTGAGCCAGATATCCGATACCATTCTGCGCACGCTTATACACAGGAAATTCGGTTATATCTAAATCATTTAAAAAAATCTTGCCTTCATTAGGTATTACCAGACCTGTAGTCATATAGAAAGTGGTTGTTTTGCCGGCACCGTTAGGCCCCATCAAACCAACAATCTCTCCTTGCTTCACATTAATTGAAACATGGTTTACTACAGTACGGGTTTTATATTTCTTCACTAAATCCTCTGTTCTGAGGACCATAGGTTGTGATTCGCTCATTATCTAAACTAATTAATTCGCAGCAAATGTATAAAAAGATCTATTTTGTCCCAAATATAAAACAAAATTACCTTTTATACCTCTGTTCCCGGAAATGAATCCTATTCTTTTCCTAAATCTTCAACTAATTTCCGAACATCTACAGGCAATAAGCGACCATATACCTTTTCGCCAACCATTACAACAGGTGCTAAACCACATGCTCCAACACAACGTAAACAATCCAGTGAATACAATCCATCGGTTGTGGTTTCTCCCATATCAATACCCAAAGTACGCCGCAATTCATCCAGAATTTTTTCTCCACCACGCACATAACAAGCAGTTCCCATACACACAGATATCGGATATTTACCTTTCGGTGTCATTGAGAAATAGGTATAAAACGTTACAACACCATATATCCGCGATACGGGTATATGCAGCTGCTCTGCAATAAGTCGCTGTACCTCTTCAGGTAAATATCCGAATTGATGCTGCACTTCATGCAGAATATGTATCAACTCTCCCGGATCATTCCCGAAGCGCTCACAAACAGATTGAATCTGCTCAGTTGCCTTGCATGCTAATTTTAAACCAGACATAGCTAGTACTCCTTTCTTATGATTTATCGTTTGATCTATTGAAATAGTGTGTATGAAGCAATTCATAAGCTTTACCCTCAAGCGGTTTCCCTAGAAACTCTTCATACAACCGACAGACAGCAGGGTTCTCATGCGATTTCCGGAATACCTTATGCCGATCTTCATTATACAAAGCATTCGCACGTGCGTACAACACCTCTACCCTTCCCTGATGCTGAGGTTGTCCACCTCCTCCGATGCAACCGCTCGGACATGCCATAATCTCAATTGCATGATATTCACTTTTTCCATTTCGTATTTCTTCAAGCAAACATCTGGCATTTCCCAATCCATGTGCAATTCCTACTTTCAGTTCAAATCCATTCAGATCAATAATTGCTCTTCGCACGCCCTGCATTCCACGTATCTCTTCCATTTCAACAAGACCCAAAGATTTTCCTGTATAGACTTCATAAACGGTACGTAAAGCAGCTTCCATCACTCCTCCTGTTACACCAAAAATAACACCGGCTCCTGTTGATTCCCCCAAAGGATAATCAAATTCACCATCCGGCAAAAGACTAAAATTAATATTCGTACGCTTGATTAGTGTTGCCAGTTCACGGGTAGTAATGGAATAATCCACATCACGATTACCCTTTACTTTAAATTCATCCCGATCACACTCATATTTTTTCGCCAAACAAGGCATAATAGACACAACAACCAGCTTTTCGCGCTCAATACCCATTTTTTCAGCCCAATACGATTTAGCTATAGCCCCAAACATCTGTTGCGGAGATCGAGATGTCGATGGTATGTGAAGTAAGTCGGGATAGTAATATTCAAAGAAGTTTATCCAAGCTGGACAGCAAGATGTCAGAATAGGCATACAGACTTCTTTATCTCCTTCGAGAAAACGGGTCAGACGCTGCATCAATTCTGCACCCTCTTCTATAATAGTCAAATCTGCAGCAAAATCTGTATCGAAAACATAATCAAATCCTATTTCACGGAGAGCGCTCACCATCTTACCCGTAACTGATATCCCGGGCAGATATCCAAACTCTTCACCTAATGCAACCCTGACCGCGGGAGCTGTCTGAACAATCACGACCTTATCGGGAGATTCAAGATCTTCTAACAACCGATTTGTATAGTCTCTCTCCGTGAGGGCTCCTACAGGACACACTGCCACACACTGTCCGCAATAGGTGCATTCGCTTTCACTTAAGCTCTTATCAAACGTAGGAGCAATCGTTGTATTAAAACCACGCCGTACAGCAGCCAATGCTCCTACCGTCTGAAAATCATTACATACACTTTCGCAGCGACGGCAAAAGATGCATTTATCCATATTACGAACGATCGAAGTCGTTATCTCACGTTTTCGCAAAGATAATTCGCCACCATTGAAAGGCATTTCACGTATATTGAATCGTATCGCCAACTTTTGCAATTCACAATTACCCGATTTAGCACATGTCAGACATTCGTTCGGATGATCGGAAAGAATTAGTTCCGCTACAACTTTACGCGCTTTCATTACACGTAATGTACTTGTCAGTACATGCATACCTTCTGTGCAAACGGTTGAACATGCCGGAGCCAGATTTTTCCGACCTTCTACTTCTACCACACATATACGACAGGATGCAGGGTTGTTTCGAATACAAGTACCTTGCAAATTTATATGACAAAGTGTCGGTATGTCTATCCCTATCGTTCGAGCTGCTTCCAGAATCGTTGTTCCGGATTGTACTGTGATGCGATGTTTATCTATATAGAGTGTGATCACATTTGTTTCCATTGTATTCAAATTTAAGTTACAGATATTGCACCAAATTTACATCGTGCCATACACATTCCACATTTTATACACTTATCCGGATTAATTGAATGAGGTTTTCTCGGAATTCCTGTTATTGCATCTACCGGACAATGCCTGGCACACAAATGACAACCAATACACAAGTCGGGATTAATCAAATACATCAGTAACGCCTTACATTGCCTGGAGCGACAACTCTTATCATGCACATGTTCTGCATATTCATCATAGAAGTTACTCAACGTTGACAAAACCGGGTTAGGAGATGTCTGTCCTAATCCGCATAACGCAGTATCTTTTATCACATAACCTAGTGTAGATAGCATCATAAGATCAGCGTCTGTACCCCGACCATCAGTTATTTTATTCAGGATCTCCAGCAGTCGCTTATTACCAATACGGCATGGGGTACATTTTCCACAAGACTCCTCAACAGTAAAATCCAGATAAAAACGGGCTACAGAAACCATACAATCGTCTTCATCCATTACGATCATCCCTCCCGAGCCCATCATTGACCCAACAGCCAGCAGATTATCAAAGTCAATCGGTGTATCCAGATGCTTTTCAGTCAGACAACCTCCTGACGGACCACCTGTCTGAACTGCCTTAAAGCGCTTCCCTCCTTTTATACCTCCGCCTATATCGTAAATCACCTCGCGTAAAGTCGTACCCATAGGAACTTCTATAAGACCGACATTATTAATTTTTCCTGCCAGTGCGAATACTTTCGTTCCTTTAGATCTCTCTGTTCCGATTGATGCAAACCATTCAGGCCCTTTCGTAAGAATAATAGGTATATTCGCTAATGTTTCTACGTTGTTTACATTCGTAGGCATTCCTTTATAGCCCCTTTGCGAAGGGAATGGCGGCTTTATTGTCGGTTCACCACGTCTGCCCTCCATTGAGTGAATAAGGGCAGTCTCTTCGCCGCATACGAATGCTCCCGCACCGTATCGGATTTCTATATCAAAATCAAATGAAGTGCCCAGAATATCATTACCCAACAGCCCATAATCACGTGCTTGATTAATTGCTATTTTCAATCGTTGAATAGCTAACGGATATTCAGCCCTTATGTACACCAATCCTACATGAGAGCCTATTGCATAGCCGCATATGACCATTGCTTCGATTACCGAATGAGGATCACCCTCCATGATAGACCGATCCATAAAGGCACCTGGATCTCCTTCATCGGCATTACAAACAACATACTTTTCTTCAGCTATTTCATTATAGGCAAACTCCCATTTAATTCCTGTAGGAAAACCACCCCCACCTCTTCCGCGAAGTCCGGATTGCTTTATTTTATCGATCACCTTTTCACGAGTCTGATTGACCAGACATTCAGCTAATGCTGCGTACCCATCTCTCGCTATATACTCTTCAATATTCTCCGGATCAATCATTCCACAATTCCTTAAAGCAATACGTAGTTGCTTTCTATAGAAATCCATATGCTTTGAATCACTTACTGTTTGATCTGTCTTAGGATCTACATAAAGTAAACGCTCTGTTTTCTTTCCTTCAAGCACATGCTGACGAATTATATCATCGGCGTCATCAGGAGTTACTTGCACATAAAAGGTATTGTCAGGAATAATTTTGACTATCGGACCTTTCTCACAAAAGCCAAAACATCCGGTAGTTATGATTTCGACACGATCAGTAATCCCATATTTACGTAAGCTCTCTTGCATCCGATCCACGATAAGTTGTCCCGACGATGCCTTACAGCCTGTACCGCCGCAAACCAATACCTGCATATGCGAGGTCCCTGTCATTAAACCACATACACGCGCTGCTTTAATAAGATTACTTTCTTCCCGCCAATGCAGAGCCGGAGCCACCACTCGTCTGAGCTGCTCCAATTGCTGATAAGATTGTATTTTCATAAACTAAATCCAGATTTGTCTTTATCAATCAGATAACTTCATCAATCCGCTTCATTTACATCCTTTTAGCATAACAACTATCCAAAGGAAATAGATCTATTGTAATTGGTTAAATCTATTCTTGCTCTTAAATAAACTAATAATGTCTACCTATCTGGATCAAACACGAACAAGCTGCTTTATAGCCAAACAGCGAACTATCATAATTACACAATAAAAGTATATCTACTTACATTTTGCATTTTCCTAATCACTCAGAATACGCTCTATAAAATCCCCGAACATCCCAGTCCATACACACCCGGAAACCAACATTACATAAAACACTATTACACAGAAATATAGATACGGAATAAAATTCGAAAGTATCATTGCAGATTTATATACGTATTAGCGCACCACCAAATACGTATATAAACTTCGTATAATACGTATATAAATATATTTTGGTACGTATATAAATTGGAAAACTTACGGCTTTTTTCCAAAACAACAGTAAAATCAATTTAAATCACACTTTTACTTATGAAGAAGCATCAGTTATTTGATAAAACAAAGCAAACATATATGCTTTTTGAGACTCTAATCAATAATTATCTCGAGAATAAACAGAGGTAATAAATATATCTTTTTGCTTACAATAAACCGTATAATGTGTCTATTTGTCATTTTTAAGATTAAGAAAACAAGAAAGACCTAAAACAAAAAGAGGGGAATAGTTTCCTATTCCCCTCTCTCCATTTCTATGTCGATTATTCGATATGAGCACGAATCATCCAACAAGTTTTTTCAAACTCTTCGATAAAGTTTTGTAAATAACTGATAGTACCTTCATCTAAAGGATTTTTAGATTCAAGATCTGCCAGATCTTTGCGTACTTCACAGATAACAGTTTCATAATCCGCAAGCAAAATTTTCAACATATCAAATGCTGCTGGTAAATCCTGATGGTCATCTTGTTCTTTCACACGTGTGTGATCAAGATATCCATGAAGAGATCCTAATGGTCTTCCGTCAATTGCACGAACGCGTTCTGCTGTACTATCAATCATTTCGAACAGTTGATCATATAATTTTTCCAAAAATGAGTGATATGTACCGAAAGAAGGCCCTTTTACATTCCAGTGAAAATTCCATGTTTTAGCAAGAAGTACAAACTGATCGGCCAACAAATTATTTAGAATAGTAACACTAGGTTTAACTACGTCTTTTGGCATTCCAATATTCATTTCCATAGCAAATTAATTTTATAGTTTTAGATTAGTGATCTTTCGATTCGTTAAACATAAAACAAGTGCTAGGAAAGAATGTTTGTTGAAACGGAATTTTTAACAATGATTTTTATTGAACTAACTGAATTTATTCGTGATGATAAGGTTCATTGTTCAAAATAGTCATCGCCCGATATATTTGTTCAACAAAAAACAGACGAATCATTTGGTGAGAAAACGTCATTTTAGATAAAGAAATTTTCTCTTTAGCCAAATCATAAATCCTTTGAGAAAATCCATAAGGACCTCCTACTACAAACACAAGCCGCTTAGATACTGTATGAGTTTTCTTTTCAAGATATTCAGCAAACTTCATTGACGTGAATTCTTTTCCTTTTTCATCAAGCAAGACAATAAAATCACCGGGTTGAATTTTTGCAATCAACAGATCTGCTTCTTTTTCTTTCTGCTGCTCAAAAGTAAGCCCTTTCGTATTTTTTAATTCGGGAATGACCTCTAATTCAAACGGAATATAGAATTTTAATCTTTTCTGATATTCTGCTATAGCATCAATAAAGTACTTTTCTGTGGTTTTGCCTATAACCAATAATGTAATTTTCATAAAGACAAAGAGATGAATTAAAAATAAAAGCGGCGCAATGCTATATATTACATTGCGCCACTATTTTATATTAAGAATCTGATTTCTATCCTAATAAGACTACAATGCTTGCAAACGACCTAAATTTGATTTAGATAGTTTGATTTCAGCATAGTCTTTTGTAATATGAAGCTCTTTTAAGTCCTGAGAAGGCACTTCATACATTGCGTCCATCATGATACATTCTGCAATCGAACGCAAACCGCGTGCTCCTAATTTGAATTCTACAGCTTTATCAACAATAAAGTCTAGTGCAGCGTCATCAAATGATAGTTTTACATCATCCATTTCAAACAATTTTTGATATTGCTTGATAATTGAGTTTTTAGGTTCAGTAAGGATTCGGCGCAATGCATCACGATCTAATGGATTCAGATAAGTGAGAATAGGCAAACGTCCGATAATTTCAGGAATCATACCGAATGATTTCAAATCCTGTGGTGATACGTACTGCATTAGATTTGCACGATCGATTTCTGCTGTATTTTTAGCTGCAGCATAACCGACAACACGTGTATTCAAACGCTGTGCGATACGTTTCTCAATACCTTCAAATGCACCTCCGCAAATAAAGAGAATATTTTTTGTATTTACAGGAATCATTTTCTGATCCGGATGCTTACGTCCCCCTTGTGGCGGAACGTTCACTACCGATCCCTCAAGAAGCTTTAATAGCCCTTGCTGCACCCCTTCTCCACTTACATCTCGAGTAATTGACGGGTTATCCCCTTTACGTGCAATTTTATCAATCTCATCAATGAACACAATTCCTTTTTCAGCTGCTGCTACATCATAATCAGCAACCTGCAACAGACGCGTAAGCAAGCTTTCGATGTCCTCACCTACATATCCGGCTTCAGTCAATACGGTTGCATCAACAATTGTAAACGGCACATGCAAATAGCGGGCAATCGTTCTTGCCAACAATGTTTTCCCTGTTCCTGTTGGACCAACAATCATAATATTTGACTTTTCAATCTCGATATCGTCTTTCGAAGGAGTTTGAGTCAAACGCTTATAATGGTTATATACAGCTACCGACAAATAACGTTTTGCATCATCCTGTCCGATTACATACTGATCAAGAAACTCTTTGATATCAAGCGGTGTCGGAAGTTCTTTTCCATCTAATCCGAATTTGCCGTTGGCTTTACGTTGCTGCTCGAGATTTTCAAGAATTATTTCGTGAGCCTGTTCTGCACACGTATCACAAATAAAGCCATCAATTCCTGTAATCAGAACGTTTACATCATTTGCGGTACGTCCACAAAAACTACAATGATCTATATTTTTCTTAGCCATTCTTATTTTGCTCTAATTAGTACATCGTCAATCATACCATACTCTTTTGCTTCTGCAGCAGTCATCCAATAGTCACGATCTGAATCCTGAGCAATTCTTTCAATATCATTACCTGAATGATCAGCAATAATCGTATAAAGCTCTTTCTTCAATTTCTGAATTTCACGAGCTGTAATTTCGATATCAGATGCTTGTCCCTGAGCTCCGCCCATTGGTTGGTGAATCATAACACGAGAATGTCTTAAAGCAAAACGTTTACCTTTTGTTCCTGCACAAAGCAATACAGCAGCCATAGAAGCAGCCATACCTGTACAGATTGTTGACACGTCACTGCTGATATATTGCATTGTATCGTAGATACCTAACCCTGCATATACCGATCCGCCCGGAGAGTTCAAATAGATTGAAATATCTTTACCCGGATCAGAAGAATCAAGATATAATAATTGTGCCTGGATAACATTTGCACTGTAATCATCTACTTGTGTACCCATGAAAATAATACGATCCATCATCAAACGAGAGAATACGTCCATTTGAGCTACGTTAAGTTGTCTCTCTTCGATAATTGTAGGGGAAATATAACTACTTGTTATATCCATATATTTATCCAACGCATTACCATTCATATTAAGATGTTTGGTTGCATATTTTCTAAAATCGTTATTCATAAATATTTCTGTTTAATAAATTCTTAACTTAAGTACACAAAGATAAGTTTTTTAGACTTTTGAGCAAAAAAAAACGGATTATAGCTTCTGTTTTTGAATAATTGTTTCAATAAAACAGACATTACTTTTATTATTGCGCAATCTGTTTATCGATAAACTCAAATATCTCTTTTTCATCAGCGGGATGAAACCAAACCATATCTTTATCACGTTTAAACCAGGTCATTTGTTTTTTGGAATAAACACGAGAGTTCTGCTTGATCTTATCAACAGCAAAATCGAGTGTGCAATCACCATCGAAATACATGAATAATTCTTTATATCCTACGGTATTTAAGGAATTATTCTGTCTGTAAGGATACACTCCGTATGCTTCTTTCAACAGCCCTTGTTCCATCATCAGATCGACACGTCGGTTAATGCGGTCATAAAGTTCCTGACGCTCTCTCGTAAGGCCTATCTTTATAATTCTGAATGGTCGCTCTTTCTTTGTGTTTGTACGTAATGACGAATATGGTTTACCTGTCATGTAACAAATTTCCAATGCATGTAAAACCCGTTTTGGATTTTTCAAATCAACTTGTTCATAATAAACCGGATCCAGTAACTTCAGTTCTCCACATAATGAGTCAAGTCCTTCCTGCTCATATTTTTTCATTAACTGGTCCCGTAATTCAGGATCTACTGTCGGGAGATCATCAATTCCATTGCATAGCGCATCAACGTACATCATAGAACCTCCTGTCATTAACTGAACAGCATTTTCCTGGAAAAGTTTTGGAAGCAAAGCCATAACATCTTCTTCGAAACGGGCTGCACTGTAATAATCATTAAGTCCGAGGGTCCCTATAAAATAGTGAGTAGCAGCATCAAGCTCAATTTTAGTCGGAGCAGCCGTACCAATAACAAGATCTTTATAAAGCTGACGAGAATCGGATGAAATAATGGATGTATGATAGCGTTGAGCAATCTTTATGCTCAAATCAGTTTTCCCTACTCCGGTAGGTCCGATTAGTACAATTAGAGTATTCATGAGGTCCGTAGTATAAATAAAAAACTAAGATACAAAACGATAAACACTTACCGTTTTATATCTTAGCTAAATAATCTTATCTGATAAGTTATTAATACTTATCTTCATATGGATCGCCTTCGCCGAATTCATATCCGTCAGCATCAAGCTCATCCATATCAAACTCATCTTTACCGTAGAAGTCTTCGTCAGCTTCAAATTTAGAATCTGATTCAAAGTTTTCAAATTCTACAAATTGAGCAGGAGCATCACCTTTAGATTTAGAGCAATATCCTTTTTTCAGAGATCCGGAATTAACTTCTTCTAGTTCAAGAAAGAAACATCTGTCAGTCAAATAGTCGAAAACATAAAGAACTTTCTGTCCTTCGTCTTCAACAAGATCACTTAAACGAGTTTCGGACATCACATAAGTGTCCTCTTCTGTAGTGTCAGTCCCCATATCCATAAGTGTAATTTCTTTTTCTTTCTCCCAGTCATCTGAGCAAATAAAGAAAGAAGACATTTCACCTTGTTTATATTCTACGGATTCCAAAATTACGTTATTCAGCTCTTGAAAAGTTGCATCTGAATCAATGCTGATTTCACGTCCAAAATTATCTACTTCGTCCGATAAAAGTACAAATCTGTAAATCATAATTCTAAAGTCGGTTTATTATCCAATATAACCTTTAATAATACCACGCTGAGAATTTTTCACAAACAAGATAATCTCATCTCTTTCAGGGCTTGTAGTCAATTCAGCTTCAATTCTCTCAATAGCATCGCTGTTATTTAAACCTGACTGATATAAATAGCGATAAATATCCTGAATTTCGCGAATCTTTTCATTGTCATAAGCTCTGCGACGTAACCCGATAGAGTTTACTCCCGCATAAGACAATGGATTACGACCTGCTTTGATAAACGGAGGTACATCTTTCGTAATCAAAGAACCACCTTGAATCATTGCATGTGAACCAATATGTACAAACTGGTGAACTAAAGAACCTCCACCAATAACTGCAAAATCATCGACTTGAACTTCACCGGCAACTTGAACGCAATTAGACATAATTACATTATTACCGATTTTACAGTCGTGAGCAATATGAGTATAAGCCATTAGAAGACAATTGCTTCCTACAACTGTTTTTCCTTTAGCTGATGTTCCACGATTGATGGTAACACATTCACGAATAGTTGTATTATCACCGATAATAGCTACTGTGTCTTCGCCATTAAACTTCAAGTCCTGAGGTACTGCAGCAATGACTGCTCCCGGAAAAATAACACAATTTTTACCGATACGTGCACCTTCAAGAATTGTAACGTTGGATCCGATACGAGTACCTTCTTCGATTACAACATTTTTATCTATAGTTACAAAAGGTTCTATCACCACATTTGGAGCAATTTTAGCTTCAGGGTGAATATATGCCAAAGGCTGTTTCATCTTAGTCTAATTAAAATAATATTCTCTTATATAAT
>JBOFIZ010000163.1:0-3248 GCA_051650425.1 Bacteroidales bacterium | reverse complement strand
GCACAAGCGCAAGAAAAGACTAAGAAAAAACAGACATAAAAAGAAAAAATAAATAGTCTGTGACTTCAAAAGGTCATTTGAAAAAGTAATAAAGAACAAACTTAATGACTTTTCTTTAAGTTTGTTCTTTGTGTATTTAAAACACTATAATTTATAAACAGTGGTAAGCGAACTCGTTATTGACGTTTCTTCCAAAGAAATTTCAATTGCCATTTTAGAAGATAAAAACGTTGTAGAACTTCAGAAAGAATCCCGCAACGTATCCTTCTCGGTTGGCGATATTTATTTGGGAAGAGTAAAGAAAATGATGCCAGGCTTAAATGCGGCATTTGTTGACGTTGGATACGATAAAGATGCTTTTCTTCACTATTTGGATTTGGGCTCACAGTTCAATTCCACAAATAAATTTGTAAGACAGGTTATTTCCGATAGAAAGAATTTACCGTCGTTGCCTAAGTTTCAGTTACTACCGGATATTCCCAAAGACGGGACTTTGCCGGACGTATTAAAGCAAGGGCAGGAAGTCCTGGTTCAAATCACAAAAGAACCCATTTCGACAAAAGGACCTCGATTGACAGCAGAAATCTCTTTCGCAGGACGTTTTCTTGTTTTAATGCCATTCTCAGATAAGGTTTCGGTTTCTCAGAAAATCAAATCAAATGAAGAACGGGCTCGATTAAAACAATTAATACAAAGTATTAAACCAAAGAACTTCGGTGTTATTGTTCGTACAGTAGCCGAAGGAAAGAAAGTTGCTGAACTTGATTTAGAACTTAAATTATTAGTTAAACGCTTCGAGGAAGCGACAGCTAAATTGCAAAAAGCAAAAGTTCCTTCTTTGGTTTTTGAAGAAACAGGTAGAACCGTAGCTATTTTACGTGATATTTTCAATCCTTCTTTCGAGAATATCTATGTAAATGACGAAACGGTTTACAATCAAGTAAGAGAGTATGTGTCGATGATCGCACCTGAGAAGGTTGAAATTGTCAAACACTACAAAGGAAATCTACCTATTTTTGATAATTTTGGTATCACCAAGCAAGTCAAGTCATTATTTGGTAAGGCAGTTACATTTAAACGCGGAGCTTATCTGATTATTGAACATACAGAGGCATTACACGTAATTGATGTGAATAGTGGAAACCGATCAAAATCTACCAATTCACAAGAAGATAATGCGTTAGAGGTTAACCTCGCCGCTGCAGAAGAAATTGCTCGTCAGCTCAGACTGAGAGATATGGGTGGGATTATTGTGATCGATTTTATCGATATGCAGGAACAGTCTCATCGCCAACAAATATTTGATAAAATGAGGGAGGCTATGTCTCACGACAGAGCACGTCATAACATCCTTCAGTTAAGTAAATTTGGGTTAATGCAAATCACCCGTCAACGTGTTCGTCCGGCGATGGATATTAATACGTTGGAAGAGTGCCCGGTTTGTTTCGGTAAAGGTAAGATGCAACCGTCCATCCTTTTAACTGACCAGCTTGAAAATAAAATTGACTATTTGGTGAATACACTGAATGTGAAGAAATTTACTTTATTCGTACATCCGTATGTGGCTTCCTTTATCAATCAGGGATTGTATTCCTTGAAATGGAAGTGGCGATTTAGTTATGCTATGGGAATTAAAATAGTTCCTGATCAAAGCTTAGCTATGTTGGAGTATAAATTTGTCGATTCCGATAAACAAGAAATCGACTTAAAAGAAGAAATTGAAATAAAGTGACAACATAGTTGCGGGTTATCATTCAGTTTTATCTTTCAATGAGATAAAGCTGAATTGTAACCCGCAATTTATTTTTAAGGATTGTTTTGAGTTGTAATCCTTTTATCCGCAGTCTCTGATGGTGTAGGGTATCCTAAGTGAAATCCACAAGATTCGGATTGATAAATAATAATATTCTAAAAATTCAAAACAGCTTCTTAGAAATATCCTATATTTGCTTTCTTTATTTCAGAGACTGTTTTGTCTATTGCATTTGATTGATATATATCAGTCTAATGCTTAATACAAATTCTTATAATCACCATTTTAATTAGTTTCGGCCATGCTTAATGATGAAATTAAAAAAGCCTGTGAAGTAATGCAGGCAGGGGGTATCATTCTTTATCCAACAGATACAATTTGGGGATTAGGGTGTGATGCAACCAATGAAGATGCTGTCAAGCGTATATTTGAAATTAAAAAACGCGTCGACAGCAAAGCGCTTTTGGTTCTTGTTGACCGTGATGTGAAACTTCAGTTTTACGTAGATGAAGTACCGGAGATCGCTTATGATCTGATTGAGTATGCTGATAAGCCATTGACAATTATCTATGATGGTGCACGCAATCTGGCTAAAAATTTAGTATCCGAAGATGGTAGTGTAGGTATTCGTATTACAAAAGAAGAATTCTCGCATAAGTTGTGTGAGCGATTCAAGAAAGCGGTTGTATCTACTTCTGCAAATATCAGCGGAACCCCTTCTCCGGCTAATTTTGATGAAATATCCGATGAGATAAAAAATGCGGTTGATTACATTGTCGATTACAGACGCGACGATTTAACAAAATCAAAACCTTCAGGGATCATCAAACTGGGAAAAAATTGTGAAGTGAAGGTAATTCGTGAATAGACAATGACCTTATTGTTCGTTTTCAGGGGACTCAATCCTTAAGTCCCCTTTTTATATAACGGTGCGAACCGTTTCTTACGAGAGAGACTTCGGGTCCTTTCAGAGCAGTCTCCTATATTTAAAGATTAATCTATGTTTGATCAAAAATCCTGGTATTTGAAAATGCTTCTTTGGCGCCAAAGAAACATAAGCGAGAAGCAATTTCTACTTATTCTGAGTTTTATTATTGGATTATTATGTGCCTTTGCAGGTGTTGTATTGAAAGAAATAATCCATTTTATTCAACGTCTGTTGACTGAACACTTTTCGGTCGATGGCGCCAACTACCTTTATTTGCTCTATCCTGTTATTGGTATTTTCCTGACAGGCTTATTTATCCGCTACGTTATCCGCGATAATGTATCACACGGGGTAACCCGCATTCTGTATGCAATTGCACGCGGAAATAACCGCATCAAATTTCATAACACCTATTCATCCGTTGTAGCTAGTGCGATCACTATTGGTTTTGGTGGATCAGTAGGGGCAGAATCTCCGATCGTTTATACAGGAGCGGCAATTGGATCAAATGTAGGGAATTTCTTTCGTTTAGGTCCTAAACGATTACTTCTCTTAATCGGATGCGGA
>JBOFIZ010000162.1:0-12291 GCA_051650425.1 Bacteroidales bacterium | reverse complement strand
GGGAATGCTGCAAAAATCTCACAGTGGTGAGGACAGTTCATCGGTTTCAATAAGAATTCTTCATTCTCTTCCGGAGTATGAATTGGCTGAAATGAATCTTTACCATATTTCGCATAGTGACCAGAAGTTACATATAATTGTTTTGCACCGATATGCGGAGTAATAACCTGTTGGTACCCGAAACGTTTCTGAATACGTTTAAGGAACATTTCAAGACGTTCACGCAAAGCAGCACCACGTGGTAACCATAAAGGTAAGCCCTGACCTACGGCCTGAGAGAACATGAATAATTCAAGTTCTTTACCAATTTTACGGTGGTCACGTTTTTTAGCCTCTTCCATTAGCTGGATATATTCATCCAACATTTTCTTTTTAGGGAAAGAGATACCATAGATACGAGTCAACTGTTTACGTTTTTCATCGCCTCTCCAGTATGCACCTGCAATAGAAGTAAGTTTAATCGCTTTGATGTTTCCTGTATGAGGTAAGTGAGGACCACGGCAAAGGTCAGTAAATTCACCTTGAGTATAAGTAGAGATTGTACCATCTTCCAATTCAGAGATCAATTCTACTTTATAATCTTCGCCACGTTCTCCAAACATTTTGACAGCATCTTCCTTCGCGATATCTTGTCTTACGACAGGACATTTTTTAGCCGCAAGCTCCATCATTTTAGCCTCGATCTTAGGCAAATCTGAATCGCGGATAACTGCATCACCCGGATCTACATCATAGTAAAAACCGTTTTCAACAGCAGGTCCGATACCAAACTTGATACCAGGATATAGAGATTGTAGAGCTTCGGCAAGAAGGTGAGCTGAGGTGTGCCAGAAAGCATGTTTACCTTCTGCGTCATCCCACTTAAATAATTTGATATCTGCGTCCGTGTCGATCGGGCGAGTTACATCCCACTCTATACCGTTGACACTTGCTGCAATAACATCTTGTGCCAAACGAGAGCTGATACTTTCAGCCACTTGCAAAGGAGTAGTCCCTTTCGCATACTCACGTACAGATCCGTCCGGAAATTTAATATTAATCATATAGAATCAATTTTGATTACTTGTTATTTTGGTTGCAAATATATCATATTCTGCAAACATATTTATCATTTAGATATTGAAATTGGCAATAAATGCATATGTTTTATTTATACACTCATCTATTTATATAGTTCAAAACATTGAAACAGATATTTGTAACACATATTACATAAAAACCTGAACAAATCAATTGTTCATTTCAAAAGAAATATTCGAGATTATTGATATATTTGCATGCGGAATATAAAACTAATTTTTCGCACTGTTAAAAACAAATGGATCACAAAAATTTAAACTATTTTCAGAAGATCATTCTGGGAACACAATTTCTGTTCGTCGCCTTTGGCGCTACTGTATTAGTTCCGCTCCTTGTAGGAATGGATCCGTCGACGGCCTTATTTACAGCTGGTATAGGTACCCTCATCTTTCATTTGGTAACGAAAGGTAAGGTACCTATTTTTTTAGGTAGTAGTTTCGCTTTTATTGCCCCTATCCAGAAAGCTACAGAGCTTTACGGACTACCGGGAACGCTTTCGGGTATTGCTGCTGTAGGTGCTGTATATGGCATTATGTCTGCTATTATTAAGGTACAGGGTACAGGATTTATCAAACGTCTTTTCCCTCCTGTCGTTATCGGTCCGGTGATTATGCTTATCGGGTTATCTCTGGCCGGCACAGGCGTGAGTATGGCTTCGGGGAACTGGACTGTAGCTCTTATTGCCTTACTGACAGCTGTTGTTGTATCGTTATGGGCAAAGGGATTACTTAAACTAATTCCTATTTTCTGCGGTATCGTGACAGGCTATATAGCTGCTATCTATTTTATCGGTGTGGACTTCCAGCCAGTACAGGATGCTGCCTGGTTTGCTTTGCCTAAGTTTATTAAACCGGAACTAAACTGGAGTGCGATGATCTTTATGATTCCGGTCGCAATTGCTCCTGTTATCGAACATATCGGTGATGTTTATGCCGTTAATAATGTTACGGGCGAGGATTACGTGAAGGATCCGGGACTTCAGCGTACGATGCTGGGTGACGGTATTGCCTGCTCGGTAGCCGGTCTTTTAGGCGGACCTCCCGTTACTACTTACTCGGAGGTTACAGGTGCGATTTCATTGACGAAGGTGGCTAATCCGGCTATTCTGAGAATCTCTGCAGTAGTTGCTATTGTTTTCTCTCTATCCGAAAAAGTAAGTGCACTGCTCCGTTCTATCCCTGCCCCTGTTTTAGGCGGTATTATGTTATTGCTTTTCGGTACAATTGCATCAGTGGGTATCGGTACACTTATTCGTGAGAAAGTAGATATGAGTAAAACAAGAAATCTGATTATTGTTTCGCTAACGCTTACTTTAGGTATCGGTGGTGCTGTATTCGAGGTTGGCTCTATCTCTATGCAAGGAATTGGTCTCGCATCAATTATAGGTGTAGTCCTTAATCTGATTTTGCCAAAAGAGAAAGAAAAATAAAGACAGTCGTTCTGATATCCATATAAAAGTCGTCTCTTCATATTGGAAGAGACGACTTTTTTTATGCGCACACACAAAGTATTTCAAATCACAAAAGATATTATATATTTGTAGAAACTCTGAAAACTAATTACCATACACTTTATAATAACTAATGAAAAAACAATTTATCCGCTCCTGGGGATTGAGCTTATGTCTGCTCTCTGCTCCTGTCGCTCTGATGGGCAATCCGATTCATAAACTACTTGAACGTATTGATAAAGGAGCCTCCCGGAAATTCCACATTGAGATTGTCAGTGAAAATGATTCGACTGACTATTTTGAGCTAGATCAGAAAGGTTCGAAAATCAGCATTAAGGGTAATAACTATATTTCAGTTGCAACAGGGCTTAACTGGTATCTGAAGTATCATGCAGGCATACATCTGTCATGGAACGGTATGCAGGCAGATCTTCCCGACACGTTGCCTCCGGTGCACATGAAAGAAAGACGTTCGACCAACCTGAAAGAACGATACAACTTCAACTACTGTACTTTCTCTTATACCATGGCATTCTGGGACTGGCCCCGTTGGGAACAGGAAATAGACTGGATGGCTTTGCATGGCATTACGACTCCGCTGGCATTAACGGGAACCGAGACTGTCTGGCGTAATATGCTTCTTAAATTAGGCTATACGAAAGACGAGATCAATGAATTTATAGCCGGACCCGGATTTCAGGCCTGGTGGTTGATGAATAATCTGGAGGGATGGGGTGGTCCGAATCCCGATTCGTGGTACAAACAACAGGAAGAGCTTCAGCAAAAAATTATCAAACGTATGACCGACTATGGTATCAAGCCGGTTCTGGCAGGATATTCCGGTATGGTTCCGAGTAATGTCAAAGAAAAGCTCGGACTTGACGTTACCGACCCCGGCACCTGGTGTTCCTATCGTCGTCCGGCATTTCTGCAACCTTCAGATCCATCATTTGATAAGATAGCCGATCTGTATTACAACGAGCTGACTGCACTGTACGGCAAAGCCTCTTACTATGCAATCGATCCTTTTCATGAAGGTGGAAATACAAAGGGGGTGGATTTGCAGGCTGCAGGAAATGCTTTTATTGAGGCTCTTAAACGATGTAACCCCACTGCAAAATGGATCATTCAGGCTTGGCAGGCAAATCCTCGTCCGCAAATGATAGATTCCTTAAAACAGGGTGATCTGCTAGTGCTTGATCTTGCCAGCGAAACGCGCCCGCAATGGGGAGATCCGAAATCATCCTGGTACAGAAAAAAAGGCTATGGACAACATGACTGGATCTACTGTATGCTGTTGAACTTTGGAGGCAATGTAGGAATGTATGGCAAGCTCTCTCACGTGATCAACAGTTTCTACCAGGCTAAATCACATCCACAGGCAGGCACTACATTGAAGGGTGTAGGACTCACTTATGAGGGAAGCGAGAACAACACGATCATGTATGAGTTGGTTACAGAACTTCCCTGGCGTGCTGAGAAATTTACAAAGGACCAATGGATAAAAGATTATGTATTTGCCAGATATGGCACACAAAATCCGGATATCGTCAGAGCATGGCAGATCCTTGCGAACAGTATTTATAACGATAAGCCTCAGAGCACACAGGAAGGTACGAACGAATCAATCTTCTGTGCACGTCCTGGAGAAAATTTGTTTAATGTATCGAGTTGGGCATGGTGCGAACAGTATTTCTCGCCTTACGAAGTGATTGAAGCTGCACGACTCTTATTGAAACATGCGGATACATTCAGGGGCAATAACAATTTTGAATATGACCTCGTAGATGTACTTCGTCAGGCTATTGCCGAGAAAGGACGAATCAAATATAAAAAAATGATGGCTGCGCTTCATACAGCTGACAAAGAACGATTTAAGACAGCATCTGAAGATTTCCTTCAAACACTGCTTCTGCAGGATGAACTACTTTCAACCCGTAAAGAATTTATGGTCGGTTCTTGGATTAATCGTGCCCGCTCTCTTGGATACACTTCGGACGAAAAAGATTTGTATGAATGGAATGCACGTGTGCAAATCACTACCTGGGGGAATCGTACAGCTGCCAATGAAGGAGGGTTACGTGATTATGCCCATAAAGAATGGAGCGGCTTGCTTAAAGATTTCTATTATATGAGATGGAAATGCTTTGTGGATTATAATTTGCAAAATTTAGAAAACTATCAAATGACAGATATGACTCATGAGACTCTCAAACCAGTCACTCCTGCCGATCAGCAAAACAACTTTGATCCGGGGGCTATCGACTTTTACGCTTTAGAGGAAAAATGGGTTACAGATAAAAAAACATATCCCGTTACACCTGTCTCAGAAGTAATGCCGACGGCTAAACGAATTTACAACACGTTGTTTGAAAATTAGACTTTCAGGATACTATTCCTTACGGGGAATAGTATCTTTTATTTTTTTATCACTTGCATTTTTCTATTGAGAACAAGTAATTTATATATACAAGAATCTATTTATGCGAAAAATATTTATGATTTTATATATATAAATCTACTTTCAATTGTTATAAAAATAAGAAACAGAACTATTGAATTACTTTATCCATTATATTAGTATGACTTATATAAATAAATAAAGCAAAAACTAAACCTACTATATGAAAAAGATCCGTTTATCCTTATTGATGAGAGTTGCATTAGCTATTATACTCGGTGTTGTTTTCGGACATTTTATGCCTGTCGGTATAGCACGAGTATTTATGACATTTAATGGACTCTTTGCTAATTTTCTTTCCTTTGCTATCCCACTTATCATTGTCGGATTGGTTACCCCTGCTATCGGTGAACTGGGTAAAGGTGCCGGTAAGCTTTTGGCTATTACAGCTATTATTGCTTATGCCTCTACCTTATTGTCGGGATTTTTTACCTTTACTACGTGTGATCTGATATTCCCGCACATCCTTCATTCTTCAGGTACTGAGTCGTTAATCTCCAATTCAGGTGTTGCGGTTAAGCCATACTTCCAGGTAGCTATGCCTCCGCTGATGGATGTAATGACCGCTTTATTGCTTTCGTTTGTTGTGGGACTGGGACTTTCCGTAATTGCAGGCGATACCCTGAAAAAGGCTGCGATAGATTTCAAAGAAATTATCTCGATGCTTATTGCTAAGGCTATCGTTCCGCTTCTGCCTTTCTATATTTTTGGTATTTTCCTTAATATGACTATGTCAGGCAAAGTATTTACGATTATGAGCATGTTTATGAAGGTAATTATCCTTATTCTGATTCTGCATGTAATCATTCTTTCTATCCAGTATGCAATTGCGGGAGCCGTTCAAAAACGTAATCCGTTTACCTTATTCAAAAATATGCTTCCTGCTTATGCTACTGCACTAGGGACACAATCCAGCGCAGCTACAATTCCGGTTACATTGGCTCAAACAATCAAGAACAATGTCAAAGAAAGTATTGCCGTATTTACTGTTCCGTTGTGTGCTACGATTCACCTTTCGGGAAGCACAATGATCATTACAGGAGGTTCGGTAGCTATCATGGTACTATCGGGACAACCAATTGAAATAACCTCCATGATCGGATTTATTTTTATGCTGGGCATAACAATGGTAGCAGCTCCGGGCGTTCCGGGTGGAGCTATCATGGCTTCATTGGGTATTCTGAGTACAATGCTGGGGTTCAACGAAACTCAGCAGGCACTGATGATAGCTCTATGTGTTTCGATGGACAGTATCGGTACTGCAACCAATGTTACAGGTGATGGTGCTATTTCATTAATTGTCGACAAAATTGCCAAAGACGAAGGTAAATAAACCAAATATAAGCAATCTGAAAAAGGAGTTGTGCGGAATTGATCCGCTCAACTCCTTTTTTTATTCTCTCACCTATTCTATCGTTTTTTACTTTCTGCTAAACATATTTTCATTTTTGATGTTATGAAGATAGAAGAAGGTTATTTTAAAATTTATAAATCGAAACAACATGAATACTACACTCTTATTTATCGGATCACTCGGCACCACCGAAATTATCCTGATCGTTTTAGCTATCGTTCTCCTGTTTGGAGGAAGAAAAATACCTGAACTGATGAAGGGAATTGGTAAAGGTGTAAAAAGCTTTAAGGACGGTTTAAAAGAAGATGATAATGAAGAAACGAAAGAAAAATAAGCTTTTTCATTCGTAACTTTCTATATAAAACACAATATAGATTATGTTCAGCAAACACAACCGGCATCATACCTTTCACGGCATTTTGCTTATTATTTTATTTTCTTTTTCGGCCTTTTACCTGGCTGAACTTGATTTTATTAAAAATCTCTCACTGAGTCCGCTGATTGTTGGTATCGTTATCGGAATGATTTATGCAAACAGTTTGCGTCATCATCTGCCTTCAACATGGGTTCCGGGAATTCAGTTTTGCACCAAATCTGTACTCAGATGGGCTATTATCCTTTATGGGTTCCGTCTGACCTTTCAGAGTGTTATGGATATCGGTCTTGCAGCTATCGTTATCGATGCGCTGATCGTGACGGGAACAATGGTTATCGGCCTTATTGCAGGAAAGCTTTTGAAAATGGATCGGGATATGACTATTCTGACTTCGGCGGGTAGCGCTATCTGTGGGGCTGCAGCAGTATTAGGGACCGAACCTGTTCTGAAAAGTAAACCTTATAAAACTGCTATTGCCGTTGCAACGGTAGTGATCTTTGGGACAATAGCCATGTTTATCTATCCTGTTCTTTATAAGATGGGGATTCTGGATCTTTCTCCGACCGAAATGGGTATCTACACAGGATCAACCATGCATGAGGTAGCTCATGCTGTAGGTGCAGGTAACTCGATGTCGCAGGAGATTGCTTCGGCATCGATCATCGTCAAAATGATTCGTGTCATTATGCTGGCTCCCTTTCTGCTTATTCTGGGTCTTCTGGTTAAGCCTGTGCCTGATGAAAATGATGTAGCCGGAGGAGAAACAGTGAAAGGTAAGATTACGATTCCATGGTTTGCTTTCGGATTCCTTTTAGTGATCGGATTCAACTCACTGGATCTTCTGCCTGCTCAATTAGTGGCTGCATTAAACTACCTCGACACATTCATGCTGACGATGGCTATGACTGCTTTAGGTGTAGAAACCAGTTTTGACAAATTCAAAAAAGCAGGTCCTAAACCATTCCTGCTGGCATTTATCCTATTTATCTGGTTAATGGGTGGCGGATATATGCTTGCCAAATATCTGACTCCGTTATTCGGACATTAATAAACAAAAAACATCCTGTACTCAATCACTTATGAGTACAGGATGTTTTTTTATCTATAACCAGGTCCTATTCGAAACGAATGGATTTCGCAGGTACAATTCGCGAAATAATCATCGAAGGACCAAGCAGCATAAGCATTGTTACAATCAATGTTCCGACATTGATCAGCAACAGATAAAACAGATTGCCGGCTATCGGAACAGATGAAAGATAATACATCTCCGGATCTAACTTCAGAAACTTAAAATAATACTGCAGCACACAGATGCTGACAGCAATCAGATTGCCCCACATAAGCCCTCTGACAATAAGGAATCCGCAGATATAAAGGAAGATCTTCCGTATCGATACATTTGCAGCACCCATTGATTTGAGGATTCCGATCATATTCGTGCGCTCCAGTATGATTATCAGCAAGCCCGATACCATCGTAAAACCCGAAACCAAAACCATCAGTGTGAGGATTACCCATACATTGATATCAAGCAAATCAAGCCATGAAAAGATCTGCGGGTAAAGATCTACAATGGATCTTACATAATAGCCGCTACCGCCCGAATCAAGATCCTGCAACTCATAGTAGAGATCCTCGGTCGTTTGATCCAGCTTCGCATAATCTTTTACTTTAAGCTCTACACCGCTTACCTGATCATCTGACCAGTCATTAAGTTTTCGGAGTGTCGGATTATTGGTAAAGACAAATATTTTATCGAAGTCAACAAAATTCGTCTTATAGATTCCCTTGATTTTAAATTTTCTCAATTTCACGGTCTCACCAACAAAGTAAGAAAGAAAATCATCACCTGTATTCAGATTCATCAAATCCGAAATATATTGTGAAATCAACACCTCATTCGCGTTGCTCAAAGCTCCTCCCAGACTGTCAGGATAGAAATCAGGAATCTCACCCTCTACCAAATGGTCACGGATAAAATTCCAGTCATAGGCATCACTGGTACCCTTGAAAACGACTCCCTGAAATTCGGTATCCGTCTTCATAATCCCCGGCTTGGTAATGTAGGATTCAATATGCCGGATATTGCTGTTCTGATCCAAAATCTGATAAAGTGTATCGGTCAGCAAAATAGGTTCGGACTCAAACGAAGAGTTATTGTCCAGATTCGCAATCTGAATATGCGAGCCAAACCCGATTACTTTATTGCGAATCTCCTGTTTAAAGCCCAATACAATGGCTACAGCCAGAATCATCACTGTCAGACCTAAAGCAATACCTGCCATAGCTATACGAATAGCAGGAAGAGAAACACGTTTCTCTCCCTGCTCGTTCGAATATATTTTTTTTGCTATAAATAGCTCAATATTCATGGTTTGATTGTTGTGTGTTAGCAATAAGATTAATCTTCACACGTATCTGCCACGCGACCCGGATATGCTTCCAAAGCCTTGCGAAGTACAATCAGTGCATTTGCCAAATCTTCTTTCTTAAGAACATAAGCGATACGAACCTGATTTTTACCCAATCCGGGAGTCATATAGAAGCCTGAAGCAGGAGCCATAAAGATGGTTTGTCCTTCATAAGAGAACTCTTCCAGACACCATGCACAGAATTTATCGGCATCATCTACCGGCAATTTGGCTACCGTATAGAAAGCTCCCATCGGTATCGGCGAATAACATCCCGGAATACGGTTAATACCGTCAATCAGGAACTTACGACGTTCTACATACTCGTTGTATGTTTCGAGTAAATACTCATCCGGCGCATCAATCGAAGCTTCCGCACAAATCTGCCCTAATAAAGGCGGACTCAGACGAGCCTGACAGAACTTCATAACAGCAGCCTGTACATCTTTGTTTTTCGTTATCAGAGCCCCTACACGAATACCGCATTCACTGTAACGCTTAGACATCGAATCAATCAAAATCACGTTTTTCTCAATTCCTTCTAAATGAAAAGCAGAGATATAAGGAGCTCCTGTATAACAGAATTCACGATAAACTTCGTCTGAGAAAAGGAAAAGATTGTATTTCTTAACCATGTCTCTGATCTGATTCATCTCTTTCTGTGTATATAGATATCCTGTCGGATTATTCGGATTACAAATCAGTATTCCTTTTGTACGTTCCGTAATCAATGCTTCAAACTTTTCTACAGAAGGAAGCGCAAAGCCCTCCTCAATCGTTGAAGGTATTGTTTTAATGATTGCCCCGGCTGATATAGCAAATGCCATATAATTGGCATAAGCAGGTTCTGGTACGATAATCTCATCACCCGGATCCAGACAGGCCATAAATGAAAACAATACGGCTTCCGAACCTCCTGTAGTGATAATAATATCATCTATTGAAGTTTCAATATTATACTTAGCATAGTAATTTACCAGCTTTTTGCGTAAGCTTAAAATACCTTCACTGGGACTGTATTCTAAGATTTTACGGTCAATATGGCGAACAGCTTCCAACCCTACTTCAGGTGTACGCAAATCCGGCTGACCGATATTTAAATGGTAAACTTTCGTCCCTCTTTCTTTCGCTTTATTTGCTAAAGGCACAAGTTTACGAATGGGTGATGCGGGCATTATAACCCCGCGTTTTGAAATCTCAGGCATCGTTTTCTAATCCCTATATTTTGATTTTATGTTTTTATCGATACAAATCTATTAAATTTTACCTAAAACACGAAACCGTATTATTAATAATTAAGCGAATAACACATTACATGTACTCACTCAACTCTAACCAACGCATTGTTTTCTCGTCTATTTCATCGATAAGCTCCGAAATACGATTAGATTTTGATAACAATTCATCTGCCGACAAAGTTCCTGTACTCATCTCTGTTTCGATGTCTGCTTTCTCTTGCTCAAGCTTTGGAAGTTCAACCTCCAATTGTTCAAATTCGCGCTTCTCGTTAAACGACAATTTCTTTTTTGGCTCATTCGAGCGATCTTGCTTCACCGCTTTCGGTGCAGCAGCCGGAGTCTCTTTCTTCTGCTGAGCTGCTTCTTCCTCCTGCATTTCTTTCCATGCACGGTAATGCGAATAGTGACCCGGGAAATCTTTTAGTTTGCCGTTTCCTTCGAACACCAACACATGATCAACTACCTTATCCATAAAATAACGGTCGTGCGATACAACGATCACACAGCCCTTAAACGATGCCAGATAATCTTCCAGTACGTTCAACGTAACGATGTCCAGATCATTCGTAGGCTCATCCAGTACAAGGAAGTTCGGATTGCGCATCAATACGGTACACAGATACAAACGACGTCTCTCTCCCCCACTCAGTTTATACACATAGCTATGCTGAGTTTCGGGTGGAAACAGGAAGTGTTGCAGAAACTGAGAAGCTGTCAGTTTTGAACCGTCTCCCATTTCAATCACTTCGGCAATTTCACGAACCACATCAATCACCTTCATTTGTTCGTCAAATTCCAAACCGTCCTGACTGTAATAACCGAAACGAACCGTTTCTCCCACATCGATTTTGCCCGAATCCGGAGCAACCTCACCCATCAGCATTTTGATGAATGTCGATTTACCCGTACCGTTGTTTCCGACGATTCCTAATTTCTCATAGCGAGAAAATATATAATTAAAGTCATCCAGGATCACCAGGTTATCGAAACGCTTACATAAATGCTCAATTTCGAATATCTTATTACCGATATAAGAAGCCTTCACATCCAGTTTCACATTACCCTTATCCCGCTCCTGTTGTGCTTTCTTTTCCAATTCATAAAAGGCATCCACGCGATATTTTGCTTTCGTACCACGAGCCTGCGGCTGACGACGCATCCATTCAAGCTCTTTACGCAATAAATTATTTGCACGATCCAGCTCTGAATTCTGAGCCATCACACGCTCTTCGCGCTTCTCCAGATAATAACTGTAATTTCCTTTGTAGGTAAATACCGTACGCTGGTCTATTTCGATGATCTCGTTACATACGCGATCCAGAAAATATCTGTCGTGCGTAACCATCAGCAAACTGATACGAGAACGGTTCAGATACTCCTCCAACCACTCCGTCATATCCAGATCCAGGTGATTGGTAGGCTCATCCAGAATAATAAACTCCGGCTCCGAAATCAATACATTTGCCAAAGCGACACGCTTAAGTTGACCACCCGAAAGTTGTGAAATTTTCTGATCGAAATTACGGATTTTCAATTGCGAAAGAATCTGTTTCGCTCGTTGCTCATAGTCCCATGCTTTCAATGAGTCCATTCGATGCAACACTTCATCCAACCCTGCATGATCATCCGAAGCCATTATCCGTTCATAATCCGCAATCGCTTTTACGGTATCATTTTCAGACTGAAAACAAGCCTCCAGCACTGTCAGTTCTCCGGGATATTGCGGATCCTGCGGCAAATAGCCCACACGAAGATCCCTGCGAAAAACAACGTTCCCGCTATCATAATCTTCTTTGCCAGCCAATATATTCAACAAAGTTGTTTTTCCTGTCCCGTTTTTAGCGATCAGACCGATACGTTCACCTTCTGAAACGCCAAAAGATATATTTTCGAAAAGTACCAGATCACCAAAAGACTT
>JBOFIZ010000161.1:0-1235 GCA_051650425.1 Bacteroidales bacterium | reverse complement strand
TGGATTTTATGGCTTTTGGCTTAAGTGATTTCTTAAATTATCGGCTTAATACGGCAAGTGAATTACACTCAACGTTAGTATTCAATCCACAAAGTGAGCTGCTTACCACCGCAGGAACAATACTCAAAGGGCGATTATTTAGAGACAAAGATGAAACCTATGTTGAAATCGTCATGCACAATAACATTAACAACTCTGAGATGTTCAGAAAAACCTACCCAATGTCATACAACAATCTAATCGATACGCCGGAGGACATTGTCCAAGATATACTGCCAGTAATGAACGAACAGCCAACACCAGAAAAGCTAGCCATTGCAAAAGAGCGCTATCCGGCAGCATTACCTGAAATTTCGTGGATGCACCAAGCGCATTATGCCTTAAACCAATCAAGTCCTGAGTCTCTATCAAAATCAGTAGCCCTGTACGGTCAGGTGCTGACTCGTTACCCAGAACTGGAGATTCCCGTGGCAGAACAACTTATAGCCATTAAACTGCTGCGAGATATGGGGGATAAACGCTTTAGTCTTGAAGATCTTATCGCCAAGAATAATAAACTAACGGAAGTCAAAACGGACAGTCCGCCGCCAGTATTGCATGAAGCCAAAGCAATATTTCATTTCAACATTAATGATTTAAGCATTGCACAATTTCATCTGAATCAAGCGACAAAAATCAGAGAGTCTTGGCTCAGTAATGTGATAACAGGAAAAATCCATGAAAGCAATGGATTCAATTTTAAAGCTGGACAAGCTTATGCCAAAGCCTATTCAATGAAGCCAGATCAGGGGACTCTCATTGCAGTCGAACATTTACTGTTCAAAACCGACGTCAATAAAATGCTGCACTTCACGTCCAGTAAATAGATCAGCTCTCATCAAAATTATATACGTTATCTCACTGGATAACGCGTGCTAGTTACACTCCCTTATCACCCTATCACCCTATCACCCTATCACCCTATCACCCTATCACCCTATCACCCTATCACCCTATCACCTAGATAGAATAAGCACTCTACACGTCTGCACACCATTTTCTTTAGCATTACGCCACCGCCACCAAAACGCGTAACCAATTGATATTTAATGAATATGTTTTCATGATATTTTTATTACACACCTAAAATCGTATTTATTAAATATTTTTAAGATTAATACCAAACGATTAGGACTTTATTGGTTGATTACGTTTTTATGTCTTTAGCGCCAAGGAAAAAGGATGAATGTTACCCA
>JBOFIZ010000160.1:0-6586 GCA_051650425.1 Bacteroidales bacterium | reverse complement strand
TTAGGATGTCCTTTTAACATTGTGTCCTTTGTTTAAAGATTATTAATTGATTAATTTGTTTAATGATTGAGTCCTGTACTAAAAATATGATATTAGTTTTTAAAGTACTTCCCGACCCAAATTTACACAAATTGTCATAATATGCAAGTTTTTGGACTTTATTATCCAATCTATTTGTAGAAAAATAGGATATTAATACAATTGTATTTACTCAATATGTCAAAAGTATCACGGTACTTATAGCGATATAACAGGAAATAAAAAAAAGAGGAAACACTTTCTTGTAAAAGAAGTGTTTCCTCTAGCATTTAGATTTTGTGTGCTTTTTACACAAATTATTTCAATAGAGAAGCCGGGCACAAATGATCTTTCTCGATATCAAGGAAGTATTTGTATGTTCCCACTTTGATTTCAGCAGTAGCAGCATCATCACAAACGATAATACCTTTACGGTGCATTTGTAATGCGCTGATTGTCCACATTTGATTGATAGAACCCTCTACAGCGTGATAAAGAGCACGAGCTTTGTTATGACCATTAACGATGATCAATACTTCTTCTGCATCAAGAACAGTACCAACACCTACAGTAACAGCTGTCTTAGGTACTTTATTTACATCATTATCAAAGAAACGAGAGTTTGCAATAATTGTATCTGTCGTTAATGTTTTAACGCGTGTGCGAGATGATAAAGATGAACCTGGTTCGTTGAATGCAATATGACCATCAGGACCAATACCTCCAAGGAACAAATGAATACCACCGTAAGATTTGATTTTATCTTCGTAGCGTTGGCACTCAGCTTCAAGATCTTCAGCATTACCGTTAAGGATATTAACGTTTTCTGCCTGGATATCGATATGATTGAAGAAGTTATTCCACATGAAAGAATGATAGCTTTCAGGGTGTTCTTTAGGTAGATTACAATATTCATCCATGTTGAAAGTAACAACATTTTTGAATGATACAACACCATTTTTATTCAATTCAATCAGCTTTTTGTACATACCAAGCGGAGATCCACCTGTAGGTAGTCCTAAAACAAACGGATTGTCATTTGTAGGATTGAATGCTTTAATTTTAGCTGCAACATAATTAGCAGCCCATTCAGATACGTTTGCGTAATCCGGTTGAATAATTAATCTCATAACAAATTCTGTGTTTTAGTTTTTATGAATGTTTTAGCTTTTCAGCCATAGCATAACCTAATTCATAGCATTTGGCAATAATATCTTCGTTGATACCCTGCTTCATTTCTACGGATGGCTCTACTACGTCCCATTTTAATTTTTCGCCAACGACAGCCAGATGTTTAACAGCTGCGCCAGCCCAGGTAAAGCTACCAAAGTAGCCATAAATGCGGTTTTTCAGATCGCGCGTCTGGATTTTGTCGATCAAAGATTTAACCTCAGGGAACAACTCGTTGCTGTAAGTAGGGCTGCCGATGATAACTCCTTTATATCGGAATACATCGCTTAATACTTGTGAAGGATCTGATTTAGACATGTTGTGCATAATCACCTTCTTAACGCCGTTGTTTACCAATGAATAAGCGATAGCTTCTGCCATTTCTTCGGTGTTGCCATACATACTGCCGTATGCAATAACTACTCCTTCTTCTCCTTCGTAGCGGCTAAGTTTGTCATAAATAGTAACAGCTTCGCTGATGTATTTTTTCCAAACAGGGCCATGAAGCGAACAGATCATGCTAAATTCATGCTGGCTTAATTTCTGTAAGATCTTTTGGACAGGAGAACCGTATTTACCGACAATAGCAGCATAATAGCGGTACATCTCCGGCCAGTACTTATCACAATTCATGTCTTCGTCGATGATTCCTCCGTCAAGTGTGCCGAAGCAACCAAAAGCATCGGCGCTGAACAATACGTGTTCCGTTTCGTCGTAAGTCATCATTACCTCAGGCCAGTGAACCATCGGTGCGAAAACAAATGAAAGTTTGTGATAACCTAAATCCAATGTATCACCTTCTTTAACTTCGATCTCGTTGCCCGTAATTCCATAAAAACCTTCAATCATGCTAATCGTTTTGCTATTACCGATAATTTTCATGTCCGGATAGCGGTTTTTTATGATGGCGATTGATGAAGAGTGGTCCGGTTCCATATGATTGACTATAAGATAGTCAATGGTGCGACCATTTAATAAACTCTCGATTTTTTTTAGAAATACGTCAGCAAACCCAATTTCAACAGTGTCTACAAGTGCTACTTTCTCGTCTAAAATCAGATAAGAATTATAGGAAACACCGTGATTTAATGACCAAAGCTTTTCGAATTTGTACGAAGAGCGATCATTTACACCGACATAATGAATATGCCCGGTTAGTTTTTTAGTTCCATACATGATGTGTCTAATTTAAGGGTATAGCGTTGCAAAATTAGTATATTCCGCTCTATTTATTGTAGTTTAATCCAAATATTTCAACGAATCCGCATTCTCTTTTGTGAAATATTAGTTTGTAGTATTAATGTGTGTGAATAAAAGATGCTGTTTTTAGTTTTTGATTATCTTGTCAACCAATAAGATAAGTTTGTTGAAGATGATGAAAATGAAAAATATGACTAAAACGATATTAGTGAATACTATTAATCCGGCTATTTCGAATTATGGCGAGGATAATCCGGCTAATTCCAAAGATTTGCATCCGGTACGCCGTTTGATTAAATCGCCCTGGTTTACGACGATCTTAGGTGTTATATATATTCTCTCGCCCATTGATTTGTTACCGGATATTCCATTAATCGGTTATATGGATGATATATTTATGGGGGTGGTAATCGGGCTTAACTGGGCACAGGTGTCAACGGAACATTCTAATGCGTTGCTATCATCTGTTTTTAAACTGACCAAATGGGTAATGATTATTTTAGGTATTATTTTATTCCTGCTATTATCGATTTTTGGTCTTTTGGTTTTTAATTTATTCAAATAAGACATAAGCCTAAAAAAGGCTATTCAGGAAGTTTTGATTCTGAATAGCCTTTTTTTATGCTTGTATTACTTAATAACTATATCTGCATTTAATGTGAAATAGTATAATGAGTTTTCTTTTTCAACAAGACCGAATTTATGTTTATCCGGATTGTCCGGCATTCTGAACCGTGCGTTTTCGAATAAATAATTTTCCAGCTCTTCACGATAAGCAGGTCCGAAGAAAGTTATTTTGCCATCTTTCTCAATAAATAATGGAATATTATCGCTCAGTTTTCCTTTCCACATTTTTGAAGGTTTGAATCCGAACACCAAAGCAATCAGATATTGTTTTACTTTGTATTCGTAAAAATGATGTTTATTGATCAGATCATCATTGATTTTGAATGGATTCATCGCTTTTACTTCCTCTAAAATATCTTTTAAAGAGATTAGCTCTGTAGTATAGAAGAGCTTCATCATTTCTGCAAATAATTTAGGGAAATGTAAGTCTATTAGTGATAAAGAGTTTTTGTAATATTTGTTCTCAGGATCACTAAATTTTAATTTACCGTACAAGCGAAAGATTTCAATCATACGAGCCATTACAGCGTTATCGCCTGAAATTCCGTTCAGCTTTTTAGCCGTGGGGCCATTTAGTTTAAGATTCTGAATCTCGTATTTTAAATTACCGGCACGGTGAGAAGCGAGAATTGTACATCCGCCGTTGAATTTAGAACGAATCACTAAGTCACGTTTTCCCTCAACGGTTCTAACGGTAAATGCGCTTTTATCTTCGCTGTAAGAATAAAGGTCAGTTAAATGCAATCGATTTAAAAGTTCAGCTGCATATGGTAATTCCACTTCAGTTTCTGCTTCTAAAACTTTTACATCATCAAAAATTTGTTTTGCTGCATTGGCAAACTCTTTAGCCGGAATCCGATCAAATTCCTTACGCTCAAAAAAGCAAACAATGTTTCCCTCAGAAAATTGATAACGGATTGTTCCTTCAGCGTCAGTGCGGAAAATGTCTAATATTTCACGATTGATTAATTTGCCTACACCCATTAAATAAAATAAGGCGTATATCTGCATCCAATCTTCTTTATTGCCGGTAAAATTCATTTTATTCTATAAATTTAGAGTTTCCTAATAGTAATCCGATATTTAATCCAAAATTAAAATCAGATTTGGGTCTTGAATAATAATTCCCAAAGATAGAAATAGAACCGATAGGAGTGTTGTAAACAACAGATATTTCTCCGAAATGATTGATGTTTTTAATTCCTTTTATTCGTTCTACATTATTATTAGCAGTCTGTTTGATGTTTACAAAAGGAACGAATGCATAATATTCAGTTCTTATCTGAAATTTATTATTAATGAGATAAATAGGTTTCAAACCTCCCGCCGCAAACGAAAGCGCCCTGAAGTTTTCGTTAAGTACTACTTTGCTATGTGGGGTTGGGGTGAAAGCCGGTGCTTGTAATAAAGTAGCATTATAGTTCTGATACAAGGGTTTATTTGATATTACGCCATGAGCCTGATACCCTAAACTAAAATGGTTACTAATACTTACATAACGTTCAAAATCACCTGAAAGTTGTAGCCAGCTATGGTTGTCAATTGTCTGAAAGTGTGTCTCACTAATGAGTTTTTTATAACGCTCTTTATCTAATGCATATTGAGCAATGATAGTGAATCTGCTACCTTTATCAGGGAACATATGCAGGTTCAATGTGTTTCTTTCAGCCTTGAAAGACGAAATCCAAGCTTTGTAGTTACTTATACTGAATCCTTCTAATGATGGTTGAATGTATTTGTCAGTCATTTCACCATAAGATGTGGACATTTCTATCTTTCCGTTACGGAAAAACGGGATTCCTGCCCGAAGCTTTACGAAACTTTCTTTTTGCGTTGCGAAGGTTTGCATATTCGGGTCAAAAAACCTTTTCTCGTCTTCAAAGAATTTCTTTTGAGAAAAAACACCTATCAGTTTCAGATAAAATGGAAATTTACCCGGAAGCAATATACGCGAAGAAGCTTCAAAGCTATTGTATTGATTGCCGATATGTGCTTTTAGATCGTAGTCAACAGAGAAATAACTTAAACTTTGATAATTAATGCCTATAAAAGCCTCGTTTGAGTTCATAGATGATATTAATCCGCCAATACTTACAGAAAGAGCTTCTTTCATAGTGACCTTTAAATGCAATTCATACATTTTTTCTTCCGGATTATAGACAGCTAATGGTAATAATTGTGTGATCTTTCCATCCGAAAGAAGGCCGAAATAATCTTTTTGAAACGATTCAAAAGAAAACGTCTGATCTTCGTTTTTTCGTATTTGAGAATTAATGTATTGTTGCTGTGCGTAATCAACACCTGTAATATGAATATTCTTGAATTTAAAATCGGGGAGTTCGGATTTATACATCATCCGGTCTAAATTGATAATATCTTTTGGTATGCGTCTTTGGACTCTTGATTTAATACTATCAATATATTGAAGCCCCATCTTATATCCAACGGCATAAATTTCATCAGCCTTATCAAAATCCATTAATCCATATTGGCTTACATGTGATCTGATATAAACACCGTCCTTTTGAGATATAGAATAATCTGTTTTTTGCATAATCATATTTTCCATCTGTCCCATTAAATCGCGTGCAGAAGGTTTCGATGGATTACTTGTTACCGAACTTCCGATAATAAAGTCCGGATTGAAATCATCTTTCATGACATCAACAGGGAAATTATTGTAAATGCCGCCATCATACATTAAATTTCCGTCAATCTCAATAGGAGAGAAAACAAAAGGGAAGGTCATAGATGCCCTGACCGCTTGTCCTAAATCACCTTTGCGCGAAATAAGTGCATTTTTATGGTAAACGTCGGATGATATACATCGGAATGGAACAAATAAATTGTCAAAATCATAATTCGCATGGGCTGAAGCTTGTGAGAATAACTTGAGAAACGCCAGATTCATTTGAACAGGATTTACTAAACTGGTAGGCAAAAAGTATGCCTGTGTTTTTTTAGTAGAATCCTTTTTTATATCTATATTTAATTGAACGAGTTCAGGGATAGGATCTTTCTTTAAATAATACAGTACATCTTCTTCTTTTATAGTCCCGCTTTGCCATAATTTGAACTCTTCCGATTTGACTAACGTCAGCATTTCTTCGGCAGAATACCCCATAGCATATAATGCGCCAACAATAGCACCCATGGAGGTGCCGGTGATATAATCAATAGGGATTCCGTTGTCTTCTAAAACCTGGATTAATCCGATGTGAGCAATTCCTTTGGCACCTCCACCACTCAATACTAGTCCAACTCTTTGAGCATGAACGAGTGAGGATAAGCAAATGAATAATGTTAATAATTTAGTTCTCATTCTGTGTTTTTACTGTTCGGTTTAATTCGATATATGAGATTTCAGGTTTTGTGCCGATTCTCATAGGGTAAAATACATTCCCAATTCCTACATTCACTAATAATTTAGAGTTGGATGCATCCTCATATAATCCTCCCCAAAGAGGATATCGGATGGATGCAGGCGAATAGGTTTTGTTATTAAATTTGACAACACATTGCATAGCATGTGTATGTCCCGATAATGTTAAATCAATATCCGATCGTTTAT
>JBOFIZ010000159.1:0-1981 GCA_051650425.1 Bacteroidales bacterium | reverse complement strand
TCAAAAAAATCATTAAACACATCTGGTAACCATCCTTGGGTCCCTTTTCTTGAAGGTAACATAATAAAATCCTCCTAAAGTTTTTAAGTTTAAAAAATCATATTAGTTTATTCATAAAGGTATCATATTAACATAACAGACCGTTTTTTTGTTTACTACTACCCCCAATTCAAACATTTATTAGCCTTCTATCCCTTATTTAACGCTCCAAGCCTAAAACTTCCCTATATTCCGACATCATTTTGTAAAATAACTATTACATTTGATCCATAATTCATTAATGCATATTTTCAATGAAAAAATTAATTTATTTACCTTTAATTGTTGGTGTTATGGCTACAACAAGTTGTGCTACACAACCTAAGGAGAATAAAATCCCAGGTGTAGATTTAGCAAATCTCGACACAACTTTTTCTCCTAAAAATGATTTTTATAATTATGCTACGGGCGGTTGGCAGAAGAATAATCCACTACAACCCGAATATGCACGTTTCGGAACATTCGATCAATTACGTGAAAACAACAAAGAGCAATTACGTATCCTTATTGAAGAATTAAGCACCGCTACTCACCAACCTGGTACAGTAGCACAAAAAATTGCAGATCTTTACAAGTTAGGGTTAGACAGCGTTAAGCTTAATAAAGAAGGTGTTTCCCCTGTAAAATCACAGCTTGATGCTATCAGTAATATACAAGATAACAAGCAATTAAGTGAACTACTTGGTCAAATGGCTCGCCAGGGAATCAACCCATTCTTCTACCTGTATGTAGATGTTGATCCGGGCAATAGTACTGCCAATCTGACACAGTTCTACCAAGGTGGACTAAGCATGGGCGATCGCGATTATTACTTATTAGAAGACGATCATTCCAAAGAATTACGTAAAGCATTCCTTAGCTATATCGAAAAACTGTTTGTTCTTGCAGGTTATACTGAAAAAGATGCAAAATCATCGGCTGAAACAGTTCTAAAGATTCAAACTCAATTAGCTAAAATTGCATCTTCACGTGAAGATCTTCGCAATCCGGTTGCTAATTATAACAAAATGTCACGCAAAGACTTCGAAGCTAAATTCAAAGGAATCGACTGGCCGGTTTATTTCGATGCAGCAGGTGTTGCAGCAGCGCAAGAAGTTAGTGTCGGACAAATTCCTTTCATGCAAGGCATCGAAAAAGTAATGGCATCTCAATCTTTAGCTGATCTAAAAACATACCTTACTTATGAAGTTTTAGACGGAGCAGCTAACTATTTAGGAGATGATTTTGAAGTAGCATCTTTCGATTTCTACGAAAAAGCAATGTCTGGAAAACAAGAACAGCAACCTCGTTGGAAACGTTCTTTAGCTACAACAAACGGTGTGTTGGGCGAAGCTGTAGGTCAGATGTATGTAGAAAAATACTTCCCTCCTCAAGCAAAAGAAAAGATGATTAACCTGGTTAAAAATCTTCAGGTTGCATTAGGCGAACGCATCCAAAACCTTGAGTGGATGAGCGATACAACCAAAGCTAAGGCTCAGGAGAAGCTTAACACCTTTACAGTTAAGATTGGTTATCCGGATAAATGGAGAGACTATAGCGCTCTTACAATCGATCCACAGGCAAGCTATTATCAAAACGTACAAAATGCATCTCAGTTTGAATGGGACTATATGACATCTCAATTAGGCAAACCGGTTGATAAAGAAAAATGGCATATGAGTCCTCAGACCGTGAATGCATATTACAACCCTACAACAAACGAAATATGCTTCCCGGCAGCTATCCTTCAGCCTCCATTCTTCTATCTTGACGCTGATGATGCTGTAAATTATGGAGCAATCGGAGTAGTTATCGGTCACGAAATGACTCATGGATTCGATGATCAGGGTCGCCAATTTGACAAAGACGGTAATCTTAAAGACTGGTGGACAGAAGATGATGCGATACGTTTCAACGAACGCGCACAAGGACTAGTTGCACAATATGACAGCATCAAAGTTCT
>JBOFIZ010000158.1:0-6071 GCA_051650425.1 Bacteroidales bacterium | reverse complement strand
AATACTTACGGCGTAGTTAATGCGAAATCTCTTGTTCTAACAGAAGCTTCATTAGCTGCAATCAATAACTTTTAATTTGGGAGATAAAGAATAATGAGAGTTATTATTAAACCGATCGTAACGGAAAAAATGACTGCTTTAACTGAAAAGCGTAATGTTTACGGTTTTCGTGTAGCGCCAGAAGCTAATAAGATTCAAATCAAGAAAGCAGTAGAAGAAATGTATAACGTATCTGTGGTTGATGTTAACACTGTTAACTACGCAGGTAAAAATAAAACTCGTTATACTAAATCTGGAATTCTTCAAGGTAGAACATCTGCATTCAAGAAAGCTTATGTGACTTTGAAAGACGGAGAAGTAATTGATTTTTATAGCAATATTTAAATAAAATGGCAGTACGCAAACTAAAGCCCGTAACACCGGGGCAAAGACACAAGATTATCGGTGCATTTGATAATATTACTGCATCAGCACCGGAGAAATCTCTTGTAACTGGTAAAAGAAACTCAGGTGGTCGTAATAGTGAAGGTAAAATGACTATGCGCTACATTGGTGGCGGTCACAAGAGAAAATTTAGATTTATCGATTTCAAAAGAAACAAAGACGGTGTTCCTGCAACTGTTAAGGCAGTAGAGTATGATCCAAACCGTTCTGCTCGTATCGCTTTGTTATACTATGCTGATGGTGAAAAGAGATATATCATTGCTCCTAACGGAATCGAAGTTGGACAAACGATCATCTCTGGTGAAACAGCAGCTCCAGAAATCGGTAACGCACTTCCATTAAGCGCAATTCCAATTGGTACTGTAGTTCACAATATTGAGCTTCGTCCAGGTCAAGGAGCAGCGATTGCTCGTTCAGCTGGTTCTTTTGCTCAGTTGACTTCTAAAGAAGGTAAATATGCAATCATTAAATTGCCTTCAGGTGAAACTCGTAAAATTCTTGCTTCTTGTAAAGCGACAGTAGGTAGCGTTGGTAATTCTGACCACGCACTTGAAAGATCAGGTAAAGCGGGACGTTCAAGATGGTTAGGTCGTCGTCCAAGAAACCGTGGTGTTGCAATGAACCCGGTTGATCACCCAATGGGTGGTGGTGAAGGACGTTCGTCTGGAGGACACCCACGTTCACGCAAAGGATTGTATGCTAAAGGTCTTAAAACAAGATCTCCTAAGAAACAATCTTCTAAGTATATTATTGAAAGAAGAAAAAAATAATCTGATTAATTAGAGTAAACTATGAGTCGTTCATTAAAAAAAGGCCCATATATCAACGTAAAACTTGAGAATAAAGTACTAGCAATGACAGAGTCTGGTAAGAAAAATGTTATCAAGACTTGGGCTAGAGCTTCTATGATTTCTCCTGATTTCGTTGGGCATACAATTGCAGTTCATAACGGTAATAAATTTATTCCTGTATATGTTACTGAAAACATGGTAGGTCACAAACTTGGTGAATTCTCACCAACTCGTAACTTCCGTGGTCACGGTGGTAACAAAAAAAGATAATTACAGGAATTCGTATTAGATTAAAACATTAAAAAATAATGGGTGCAAGAAAAAATATTTCAGCTGAAGCAAGAAAGGAAGCCCTAAAAACTCAATATTTTGCAAAGTTAAACGGTGTTCCAACATCTCCTCGCAAAATGAGACTTGTGGCTGACATGATTAGAGGTATGGAAGTATTCCGCGCTTTGGGTGTACTTAAATTCTCTTCGAAGGAAGCTTCTATCAGAATGGAGAAACTTTTGCGTTCAGCTATTGCTAACTGGGAGCAAAAAAATGAGCGTAAAGCAGAAAGTGGTGAGTTGTATGTTTCAACAGTTTTTGTTGATTCAGCTACAATGTTGAAGAGAATGCGTCCTGCTCCGCAAGGTAGAGGATACAGAATCCGCAAACGTTCTAACCACGTTACCTTATTTGTTGATTCAATTGCTAATAAAAAAAAATAAAGTAAGATGGGACAAAAAGTAAATCCAATTAGCCACCGTTTAGGAATCGTAAGAGGTTGGGATTCTAACTGGTATGCCGGAAAAAATTGCGGCGATACTTTGTTGGAAGACTCAAAAATCCGCAAATATCTAAACGCCCGTCTTGCTAAAGCAAGCATATCTCGTATTATTATCGAGCGTACTCTTAAACTTATTACTATTACAGTATGTACTGCTAGACCTGGTATCATTATTGGTAAAGGTGGTCAAGAAGTAGATAAGTTAAAAGAAGAGTTGAAAAAAATCACTGATAAAGATGTTCAAATCAACATCTTCGAAGTGAAAAAACCTGAGTTGGATGCTGTTATCGTTGCAAATAATATTGCTCGTCAGCTTGAAGGTAAAATCGCTTACCGTCGTGCTGTGAAAATGGCGATCGCTTCAACAATGAGAATGGGTGCTGAAGGTATCAAAATCCAAATCTCTGGTCGTTTGAACGGTGCTGAAATGGCTCGTTCTGAAATGTACAAAGAGGGAAGAACTCCACTTCACACTTTCCGTGCTGATATCGATTACGCTTTAGCTGAAGCGCTTACTAAAGTAGGTTTGCTAGGTGTAAAAGTATGGATTTGCCGTGGTGAGGTTTATGGAAAGAAAGATCTAGCTCCTTCTTTTAACACACAAAAAGAAACAGGTCGTGGTAATAACCACAAAGGCGGTTTCAAGAGAAAGAAAAAGTAATAGTTTAACTGAAACAATTATCAGAGATGTTACAACCAAAAAGAACTAAATTCAGAAGACAACAAAAAGGCCGCATGAAAGGTGTTGCTCAAAGAGGTAACCAGTTGGCTTTTGGGTCTTTCGGAATTAAAGCTTTACAAGATAAATGGATCACAGGTCGTCAAATTGAGGCTGCTCGTATTGCTGTAACTCGTTATATGCAACGTCAAGGTCAAGTTTGGATTCGTATTTTCCCAGACAAACCTATCACTAAAAAACCTGCAGAGGTACGTATGGGTAAAGGTAAGGGTTCTCCAGAAGGATTCGTAGCTCCAGTTACTCCAGGTAGAATTATTATTGAATTGGAAGGAGTTTCTTTCGAAGTTGCTAAAGAAGCTCTTCGTCTAGCTGCTCAAAAACTTCCTGTAACAACTAAATTAGTTGTGAGACGCGACTACGATGTTAAAAATCAAAATGCGTAATGAGTATGAAAATTGCAGAAATTAGAGAACTTGAAACAAAGGAATTGATTGAGAAAATTGCTGCTGCTGAAGCAGAATTGAATCAAACGCTGTTAAATCACAGCATCACTCCTTTAGAAAGCCCTGCTGTTATTAAACAACAGCGCAGAACTATCGCGCGCATGATTACTGTGTTGCGTCAAAGAGAGAACCAATAATAATTCGAGCCTGATGGAAACAAGAAAGCTAAGAAAAGAAAGACAAGGTGTCGTTTTTAGCAATAAAATGGATAAAACTATTACAGTTGCTGTAAAATGGAAAGAAAAACACCCTATCTATGGTAAATTCGTTAATAAAACGAAGAAATATCATGCTCATGATGAGAAAAACGAGTGTAACATTGGTGACACTGTTAAAATCATGGAAACTCGTCCATTGAGTAAATTAAAAAGATGGAGATTAGTTGAAATAATCGAAAGAGCTAAGTAATAATGATACAACAAGAATCAAGACTTACAGTTGCTGATAACAGTGGAGCTAAACAAGCTCTTTGTATCAGAGTATTAGGTGGAACAAGAAAACGCTATGCTACAGTTGGTGATGTTATTGTTGTAGCTGTGAAAAGCGTTATCCCATCTAGCGATGTGAAAAAAGGTGCAGTTTCTAAAGCTGTGATCGTGCGTACTAAAAAAGAAGTTCGCCGCCCAGACGGTTCATACATCCGTTTCGATGATAATGCATGTGTTCTTTTGAACAATGCAGGTGAAATGAGAGGTAGCCGTATTTTTGGTCCTGTTGCAAGAGAGCTTCGTGCTACAAATATGAAAATTGTTTCACTTGCACCAGAAGTGCTTTAATAAATTAAGTAAAGCTGATGAGTAAGTTACATATTAAAAAAGGTGATACAGTTTACGTAAATACCGGAAAAGATAAAGGCAAAACCGGACGCGTACTAGAAATTCTTGTGAAAGAAAATCGCGCGATTGTAGAAGGTATCAATGTGGTTGCTAAGCATACCAAACCTAATGCAGCAAATCCTCAAGGAGGTATTGTAAAGAGAGAAGCTTCTATTCATATTTCTAACCTTAACGTTGTTGATCCTAAATCAGGTAATGCTACGCGTATCGGTAGAAAATTGAATGAGGAAGGTGTTCTAGTTCGTTATTCAAAAAAATCAGGAGAGGAGATTAAGTAATGGTTAATACTGCAAGCCTAAAAAACGAATATAAAGAGAGAATCGTACCTGCCTTGATGAAAGAATTCAACTATAGCACTGTAATGCAAGTGCCTGTGTTGAAGAAAATTGTTATCAACCAAGGTTTAGGTATCGCTGTTGCTGATAAAAAGATTATTGATATTGCTATCAATGAACTTACAGCAATTACAGGTCAGAAAGCTGTTGCTACTCTTTCTAAAAAAGATATCTCTAACTTTAAGTTACGTAAAAAAATGCCTGTGGGTGTTATGGTAACTTTGCGTAGAGAGCAAATGTATGAATTCCTTGAGAGATTAGTTCGTGTAGCTCTTCCTCGTATCCGTGACTTCAAAGGTATTGAAGGTAAATTAGATGGTAGAGGTAATTATACTTTGGGTATCCAAGAACAAATCATTTTTCCTGAAATCAACATCGATAGCATTAGTAAAATCTTAGGTATGAATATTACTTTCGTAACTACTGCTAAAACTGATGAAGAAGGATATGCTCTTTTGAAAGAGTTTGGTTTACCTTTTAAAAATGCTAAATAATTTAGAGATATGGCTAAGGAATCAATGAAAGCTCGCGAAGTGAAAAGAGCAAAGCTTGTTGCTAAATTCGCTGCTAAAAGAGAACAATTAAAAGCGGAAGGCAACTACGAAGCTTTACAAGCGCTTCCAAAAAATGCATCTCCTGTCCGTTTGCACAACCGTTGCAAAATTACAGGTCGTCCGAAAGGATATATCCGTCAGTTCGGTATTTCACGTATCCAATTTCGTGAAATGGCATCTGCAGGTTTGATCCCAGGTGTTAAAAAAGCAAGTTGGTAATTTATTATTAAATATTGTCCGGGTAGCCGGATCAATTTAATTCAATTCAATATGACAGATCCAATAGCAGATTTTCTGACTAGACTACGGAACGCGATTAAAGCTAACCACCGTGTGGTTGAAGTTCCAGCGTCAAACATTAAAAAAGAAATTACAAAAATTCTTTTTGATAAAGGGTATATTTTAAATTATAAATTTGTTGAAGAAGGTCCTCAAGGCTCTATTAAGATCGCTTTGAAATATGACCCAGTAAACAAAGTTAACGCGATTAAGAGATTAATCCGTATTTCTACTCCAGGTCTTCGTCAATACGTAGGTTATAAAGAAATGCCTCGCGTTTTGAATGGTTTGGGTATTGCAATTCTTTCTACTTCTAAAGGTGTTATGACTGATAAAGAAGCTAGAGAATTGATGATCGGTGGTGAAGTTCTATGTTATATCTACTAATCAGAGGAGGGTTTAATTATGTCAAGAATAGGAAAATTACCAATTAGCATTCCTGCTGGTGTTAGTGTAGATTTCAAAGATAATGTAATCACAGTTAAAGGACCTAAAGGTCAACTATCACAAGATATCAAAGGTGATATCAGCATTGATATCACTGAAGGTCAAGTTGTAGTTGCTCGTGCAAACGACGACAAACAAACTCGTGCTCTTCATGGTCTTTACAGAGCTCTTATCAACAATATGGTGTTAGGTGTTGCTGAAGGATACAAAAAAGAATTAGAGCTTGTTGGGGTAGGTTACCGTGCAGCAAATAACGGTCAAATCCTTGAGTTGTCTTTAGGTTATAGCCACAATATCTTTTTACAGTTACCGGCTGAAATTAAAGTTGAAACTAAATCTGAAAGAAATAAGAATCCTCTTATTACTTTGGAGTCTTGCGACAAACAACTTTTGGGACACGTTTGTTCAAAAATTCGCTCATTCCGTAAACC
>JBOFIZ010000157.1:0-19735 GCA_051650425.1 Bacteroidales bacterium | reverse complement strand
CCTTTTGCTGTTAAAGCAGAACGAACTGCATTAAAGCATAAGATTCCCTGATCTGTCATTACAGTAAGTTTAATGGGCATCTCCAAAACTTCATTCCCATTCACTGTAATAGATGAAGGTAGTCCGTTTTCATCCAACTCAACAAGTTTCTCCGTTGCTTTAATTTTTTGTCCATGAATCTCTAGTGAATTATAAGGTGAAACGATTTTATTATCTGCTCCAATCGTTGAATTCAACCATCTCAACCTAGCATGTCTCCACAAATCTCCATCCCCTTTATCTTTCAAAGTCTGACTATCAACTTCAATTTCTAAATTATATACTTGACTCTCCTGATTTTCTGCAGTTATAGTAACAGTACCTTTATACAAACCTGTTTTTGCATTTTCAGGAATCTGTACTCCGCACCACATTGCCTGAAGTCTATCCTTAGGAATATCGACATTCAGTTTCAATGAATCGCCATTCCAATTTACTCCTTCCAGATTAAAACATGTAATCTCACGGGAATTAATGACAGCATCTCCATTTTTCAAATCACTAAATTTTATCTGAATATTTTTTAATTCTTTCTTTGCCGCCCAAATACCATATTGCCAAACATAGTATTCGTTCCGACTCGCTTTTCCTTCGAAATGAGCTGATGGAATCTTTTTAGCCCATTTTGCAGGTAAGTTTCTTGTCAGACGAATTGGATAAGCTCTATCTTCAGCAAAAACAATCAGATCATCTGTATATTGCTTTTTGATTGAGTCCTCTTCCCGATGAGTTGCGACAAGGCCCATAGGAGTAAAATAATCAAACTTTGTGCGACTTTCAAAGCGTAAAACCTCTGCATGATTTATAGATTTATTTTCTTCTCGTATATATATCGAATCTGGTTTTACATCCAGCTTTAAATAATCATTCCAAACATAATAACGTGCATCATCCCAACCTTTTCTGAATTTATGCGGGAGATAATACACATAATAAATACCGGATGCATTGGGTGTAAAACCAATTACTCCGAACTCATTATTTAAACACTTAACCGTTACCTTCTCTATCAACTTTCCTGTAACAGCTTCTTCTACGATAATCTTTTTTTCACCAGCATGAAGATCAGCCCTTCTCCATGGCAAATAAACATGAATAGGCTCTTCTTGCTGCTCTACCTTAATTACAGCTCTATGATTTCCTTTCAAATCAACATCCCATAATGTATCAGCAATTACGAACGGTATCCCATCAGGGCTAAACGCCTCATATTGACTATCACCATTTAACTCATTTTTATTTATACTACAAGCAATAAATAAAAATATCACAGCTATAATTAATCCTATCTTTTTCATCCTATTATCAATTTTATGTTTACAGAATAAAAGCTTCCCAACTATTCTCATAGTCGGGAAGCCAGCACCATACCTAAAAATTTAATAATTCATAAACTTAATTATTTTTTAAAACTAACAACTTGAACTATCCATTCTTTCTTCGTTCCATCAGCAGCCTGAACAATATACTTATTCGGATTTGTCCAGTTGCCCGGCACGCCAAACTTTGGTGCATTTCCAACAGGAAAGACACGTGCTGCAGTTGATATTGATACCATCACAGCAATGTTTGATGTAGAGCATTTCTCGCGTTCTGATTCTGGAAAAGAACTCGGATTTGCAGCAGGAACGGTAACACTAATTGAAACAGTATTCGTTTTATTATCCACACTTACTTGTCGAGGTAAATCAACATACTTTACAATTGGCTGATTATCTGTCGGAGAAAGCTGATCACTTTTATAACGATACTCTACTTTTTGAACTCCGGTAATATTTGCATCCTCAAATTCGGGCAAATTTTCTAATCCGGCAGTCAGACATGATGTAAATACACATAATAATAACATCATCAACAGATATATATTCTTTTTCATATCTTCTAAAATTTAATTTTTTACCACATTGGATTTTGCTCATCAATAATACCACTTGCCGCACGTTTATCTAAATGTCCTTGTGGAATCGGAAGTAAATATCGTTTTTCAGTGAAAGTTCTTTCCCATGCTCCATTTCGAAGAACCTGAGCTGTAAAGAAACGTTTACGATCTTTCGAAATCTGAATTTTATGTACCGGTCTATTCAATGCTACAATAGCCTCTCCCGGTCTTTTCCCGTCATTTGCATAACCTCCGTATTTACCCCATCTCAGATAAGTATGATACATATCACCTTCCATTGCCATATCTACACGTCGTTCGCGCATATAATCAGTCCAGGCCTCTTCCATATTTGGAGCGACTGATGCAGGTAATCCTCCATGTTGGACTCTTGTGACATTTAAGTCGGCAACAGCCGAAGCAATATCACCTTTTAGTAAATAAGCTTCTGCACGATTCAGATAAACTTCACCTAAACGCTTAAGTACTAAATGAAAATCTGTTTTTGCACTATGAAAAGCCCTTGGTTTGGGTTCATATGCACTTTTTCTCCAATAATAACCTGTAGCTGTTGTATACCACGAATCATCCTGAGGTGCTCCCAGCCCTTTACGAACTGCAGCCCATGCATTACCCTGACAGCAGGTTGTAACAATCTCATCCTGAAACCATCTGCATGAATCATACACAATCGTTGAATAAAAGCGTTTATCACGGTTATTATACATTAGTTCCGAAATATTGGCATTATCAATAACTTTTCCCGCCTTATTTAAAATTGGTCCTTTTGCATTCACACCCGACAGATCTTCTTCACTTGGTACGTTCGTCGCGATTGTTGTATAACATCCTAATGTAAGATTTGCTAAATCGTCCTGAACACTCTTTTTAAATTGAGTTGTCTGATCCCATGGCTTAGCTGCACCTGTCACCTCATCAATTGTCAGGTATTGATCCACCATCTCCTGAGTAGGGAAATAAGTAGCCCAACCCTCGAACGTCATACCATTTGCATTTTTGAAAAGAGGAGAACCTTGCACTCCCTTGATCTCATCATTCTTAATGTTAGGCACCACATTTATTAACTCCTGAAAGGAAGAGAATGACGTATTCTGATCGAGCCTGTAATAACCCAAGATAATCTCTGGTGAAAACTTTCCGGCTGCCAAAAACATATCGCCATAATTTTCATCAATCTGATATTTGCCTGATTCGATTATTAACGTTGATGCTTCAATAGCCATATCAAGATACTTTGTTTCCTTTGTGTAAGCATAAGCTTGTAATGCCGCCTCCGATTTATATGCTAAAGCTGCAAATTTATTCACACGCCCGCTCGCCGAAACCTCTGGTAATCCCTCAATAGCCTTATCAAAATCACTCATAACAAGTGTATAGCTCTCTGCAAGATCTTTAGTCAGTGGCGTTTTAAAATCCATTGAATCGCTTGGAGACAAAACCTTTTTAATGGGTATAAAACGCCCCATTCTCTGTGTTTGATTGTAAAAAATCAAACCGCGAAGCATATGACCTTCTGCTACAACCTCCTTTTTCTGCATTTCAGATAATCCTTCGGAAGCACCTCCTTTTTCAATAATCATATTACATCTGCGTAAGGCTCCGAAACGATTAAAACCCGAGTCATAGTAACGATCTATACGCTCCAAAGGGAAATTATCTGTGTTAGACAGGTCACTTTTAATCCCATTAGGCGTCCAACCTTCGCCTCCTGGAAATCCTCCTGCATAAAGAGCTACCGAATGATTGTAAGTCTCAAAAATGAATGCATCTATTGTGCTCTTTGATCCCCAAACTAAATCTTCATCATATGACTCAAAGGGTTGTGTATCCATAACATTACAGGATGTCAGCAGAGCAAAACCCAATAAAGATAATAGACTTGTTTTTATATTTTGTTTCATCTGTTTTTTCAGTTATTTAAAATCCTAGGTTAATACTCATACCAAATGTTCTCTCCATTGGATATGCGTAGTTATTTGTACTTGCATTTTCCGGATCAAGGCCATATTTAGTAGCTTCCGAAATTGTAAAGATATTCTGACCTGTCAGAGCGATATTTAAGGTTGTCAACCAATTGACTCTTTTCAATAATGAATGTTTGAAATCATACATTAATTGAACATCCTTCAATCTGAAATAGGCACCGCTCACCAACCAGAAATCACTTGTAACCTGATTGTTATTACCATTTACACTTGCTGCTGAAACCAGACGTGGAAACATTGCATTCCGATTATCCGGAGTCCAGTAATCACGCTGAAAATCATAAATAGGAGTTGTCCCTGTATTTCCTGCATTCATTTTGACTGCTCCACCTAGCTCCATATCGTAGCGTGTTGCTCCCTGAAATAATACATTCACCGAAAAACCTCCGTAGCGCAAACCTAAGCTGACCCCATAATTACCTCGTGGAAATCCATCTTTACCAATACGAATCTGATCTTGACCATCAATCACACCATCTCCGTTGAAGTCATAGTATTTAACATCTCCTGCTACAAGATTTGTAGAATTCTGACGCTTTACACTATTATAAATATCTTCGGGTCCTGTGTAATAACCTAAACTCTCATAACCAACTCCCCAATAACCTTTTTGCTGAGTTGTTCTCTTATATGGATTCTTTTTACTCTCCAGACTTTCATGTGGATTATTAGCCCACAATTGATCAAACATAGTATAATTCGCACTCACGTTATACTCAACCTTACCTATCGAATTTCTATAGCCTAATTGAAATTCCCATCCAGCTCTGCGGTGTTCACCATCTGTCGACACCTTTGGCAAAGGCATACCTAATGGATCAACATAACCTGTCTCTAACTGATCCGGCTGATACAAGAAACCTTTTGTCTGATAATAGAAATAATCTATCGACCCATAGAGTTGATTGTTTAAAGAACTAAAGTCAACACCAAAATCGACCTGTCGTGTTGTAAACCATGTAATATCAGGACTTGGTATATCCCCCTCAGTAAATCCTGGTTGCATCACATTTCCGATTACATAAGATTCTCCATTATATCCATAAGAAGTTATATAGGCAAATCTACCTATTGCATAAGGATCATCCCAGTTATCCAGACCCACTTCCCCGTATGATCCTCTTAATTTCAATGAATTGAAAATATTCTTTTCTCTAATTGACTCAAAAAAAGCCTCATCAGCTACAGACCACCCAAAAGAACCAGAGTAGAATGTTCCCCAACGATTATGTTTAGGAAAGTTATCGCTACCGTCATAACGAATACTTCCTTCGACAAAGTACCGATTATCGTAATTATACTTTGCTTGTCCTACAAAACCGGCTCTTCCAGACTCGCTTTCGGACCCACCATTTTTCATAGTCGACTGCGGACCGGCACCAATCTGATCTATATCAAACTGATAACTATCCCTTGATCCCCAAAGCGAGGAAGAAAACCCATAAGTAGCCTCATAACCTGCTAGTGCTGACACTGAATGCTTCCCGAAGGTCTTTGTATAATCTGTTAAAAACTGAAGTGTATAACTATATCCTGTAGCTATATCTTTATATAAGGTCGGAAGAGCTCCTACCTGAGGTTCAAATGAATCCCACTCATATTGCGGGGCATCTTTACGCCAGTTTTTTTGCTCTTTTGAAATATATCTGAAGTTACCGTTCCCCTTTACATGTAATCCTTCGACCCATGGGAGAGCCCAATCCAAAGCAAGCAAACCGTTAGCTACATTTTTCTTCTTCTTAATATAGCCGGCTTCTTTAGAGGTATCAGCTAAGGGATTATGATTTGTCACATAGGGTAATCCGTGTTTATTTGCAGCAAGCATCCAGGGCGCCTGATCCTGAATCGCAAGAAACACACCATAAGGACTATCAGTAGTTGATGTATTCGGATGTTCGTAATTCTCGATGTAACCATCTATCTGAGTAGTCATTTTCAGACCGATACTTTGAATTTTACTAGTTTGATTTAAACGAAAATTCGTACGATCCAGATTATGTGTTCCACTTCTGTATAACGATCCTTGATCTAAACGGCCCAACGAAACAAAGAAATTATTGATTTCCGATCCGCCCGATAATTGAATATTATGCTTTTGCTGAGGAGCAAAATTTCTTAGTACGACCCTGCGCCAATCTGTGTCAGGATGGCCCAGCGGGTCTGTACCATTCTTATAATGCATCAAATCTTCATCCGTAAATGGTAATGAAACACCATCATTCTTTGCAGCTTCATTACGATAAAAAGCTCTTTCATACGAATTAAGCTTATCTGGCATAATTCCCGGCTGAGAATAACTCAGATTATAGTTATAATCGATCTGTGGCTTTGTTCCATCTTTACCCCTTCGCGTGGTTACCTGTAAAATACCATTTGCTGCTCGCGAGCCATAAACGGCAGTAGCCGAAGCATCCTTCAATATAGACAATGACTCAATATCTTCCGGTGATAAGGCCACAAAGTCCTCATACGAACGAATCACCCCATCAATAACGACCAATGGTGTACTTCCTCCACGTATCGAAATCGTACTTTGCTGATTTAATCCACCTCCATTTGCTTTTACAATCAAACCTGGTGAACGACCCGCCAAACCTTGCGTAATATTAGCGACGGGCATGTTTTTCATCTGTTTTGTATCTACAGACGAAACAGATGAGATCATTGATCTTTTCGTATTGGTACCATAACCGACAACAATAACCTCATCCAATTCTTTCGAATTATCTTGCATCACGACACGCAAATCTTTATTATTACCCGGCTTTAACACCTTAGAGACAAAACCAATATAAGAAAACTTCAATAACGATGAAGGAGCTGCCTCCATTGTAAAGTTTCCATCCAAATCTGTCGTTGTACCATTAGTTGTACCTTCTTCGATAATTGTAGCTCCCATAATCGGTTCGCCATTTTCATCAACAACAATACCTTTTATCAAAGATTTTTTATCCGCTTGAGTAACTTCCTTTTTTTGTTGCGAAAGGGGGACAATCACAATGTGTTTATCTTTAATCTCACAGCTTAGATTTTGACTAGCTAAAAGACTATTTAATAATTGATCGACGGGTTTATCTTTAGCTTCTACATTTACTTTTTTCGTAACGTCGATCTCATCATTTTTTAATAAAATAGAAAGTCGTGATTGTTTCTCAATCTGATCAAAAATTTCAGTCAATGTTACATTGGTTAAATTCAAATTAATCTTTGGAGCATTTGACTGCGCAGACATGCTCAATGTCATACTGCTGACAGCCAACACTACACCAAATCTTTTGGCTGAGTCCGGGATCCAACATTTGTGATTCCTTTTTTTTGGTTTCTTCATTTTCTTCGTTTTAATCGAATTACATGTGTATAGTTAGATTTTAAATAATAAGCTATTTTCGTAGTATCTTAATTTTCTTACCGTGTTCTATTTTTATATATTGCCAATTTCGTTTATAACTTAAAAGTTCCATTATATATTCCAATGTTTCACCATGTGAGAAAGAAACATAATAACTATCCTTCAAAAGTTTCGGATCTGAACATTCAATTTTCACATTAAATCTATTCTCTAAATCGGAGAATATCTGTAATAATGTTTGATTACGATAAACCAGATGTCCATCTGTCCAGGAAACAAACCAGTCTACATTTACTTTCGAACGACTCATATCACCATTCTTTCTGTTTAGAGATAATTGATCTCCAGGTTCCAAAACCATTGTTGTCTGATCTTTATCCGATACAACCTGAACAGCACCTTCTCGTAAAGAAACAACCGTTTCCTGATGGTTATCATAGGATCTTACATTGAATTTTGTTCCCAAAACTTTTACATCTAATCCATTTGTTTTTACAATAAATGGCCGCTTTTCATCTTTTTCAACCTCAAAGTACGCTTCACCGGATATCGTTACTATACGCTGTTTCTTTGAAAAAATAAGCGGATAACTAATTTTAGAATTATTATTCAGGATTACCTTTGAGCCATCAGGAAGTGTAACCTTTGAAATGAGACCAAAAGGAGAATACATCTCTACATTTTGTGCTAATTGATCACTCGCATTTGTCGAATGATTTGTCACATAAAAAAGAAGCGAAAAACAAACGACAATAAGTGTTGCGGCAATTGACATGAGTGCTACACGCAAATCACGATATTTCGGTTTTTCGGGCTCTTTCTCTATCTCCGCAAAAATACGATTACGGACGGCCTGCTTTTTACTTCGGATCTCTTCCTTCGTTGCAGGTCCTTTAATCGCATATACAATACGAAGGACTTTGTAGTATAAAGGAGTTTTATCTCCATTCAGCTCTCTAAGTATATTATTTCTACGCATAGATTGTTTTGTTTATACAGAAGCATATTTTCGATTATATTTTTCTTTAATCTCAGGACTATAAATCTTAACTGCCTCAACTAATTTTCTTATTGCAATATTCATTTGTTGTTCAATTGTTCCTACTGATATTTGCAATATATCCGCAATCTCTTTATGTTTGAGATTATCTTCCCTCACCATCATAAAAATTAATTTACATCTCTCTGGTAAGGAATTAAGAGCTTCTATGTAAACATCTTCAACCTCATCACGCAACAAATCAGTATCAACCTTTGTATAGTCGATATCCAATGTCACAGGTAATTCATCCAGGGATACATTTTGAATTTTATTATTTGAATGAAGAAAGGAATAAGATAAATTTCTTGCTATCGTATAGATATAGGCATTAAAATCTGTAACTAAATTCAATCTTCCCCTATTACGCCATATAGATATGAAAGATTCAGATACAATATCTTCTGCATCAAATTCTGAAACAAAATATCTAACAAATTTATATATGTCCTCATAGAATAAGTCAAATAATTCTTCAAACGCCTTCTTATCATCATGAGAGACTCTGGATATTAAATCCTGCATCTCTGCTCTGTTTATGTCCATGAAATTTTTCAGTTTAAACTTTGCTTATATTTATTAAGAGAGGATCTTTCTTTTTTACCTATAAACATACTTTCTTAATTTAGCTTTTATTATGATTTAGTCTTAATACAATCTATACGCTTTCTTATATGTAAAAACTATATATTTAGTCTCAAATATACATTAATTTATCACAAACAAATCATACCGACTTATTAATTAATATTCATTCATATATTTATATCAGAAATACTTTTTACTTAATTCACATATAAGCATTGAATATCAAACTAATAATAAAACATACAATAAAAACATGTCAAATACAAATTCAGATAAACAGCCTATAAATTAGTTTATTTAAGAAATTATACTAATTTTACGATCTAAACAATAAAACAAATCGAAACCTTTTTAAATTAAGAACATGAAAAAAATTAATTTTCTAATTAGTGGACTATGCTTATGCTCATTACTCCAAGCCCAGAATAAGGATTACAGAAGTCAGACCTATAAGGCATACGAGCCTACAGATATAGTTGCCAAGCGCCTCAAGACAAGTGGATATAGCCGTTTTGAAAACCCTACGGGCATTTTTTTCGAAAAGGACGAGCAAATTACTCTTCGTGTAAAAAATAGCAGCAATCAGAAAGTACAGTTACGAATTACTAATTTCGGCCCGGAATTCAGTGACTCATATTACAATTTAAAAGAAGGTGTTAATGAGATTTCTGTTACAAAACCCGGCTTAGGATATATCTCCTATTACACGCCAGATTACAAACAGGCTCCAGAAATACAGATAGATATAACGGGTGGTAAAATCAACGGATATTTCGACGCATCTACAGACAGCAATAAAGACTGGCAAGAACTACTACAAAATGCTCAATGCCCTACAATTGACCTGATCGGTAAAAATGTACATTTAGCCTATTCGACTGAAGAGCTCCGCAAATATTGCCCTGCAGACGGACTTCGACTAATCAATCAATACGACTCAATTATAGCCATACAACATGACTTGATGGGACTAACCAAATACAATGAAACTCCGGCTAACCGCATGTTCGGAAGAGCTATGTGGAATGGATTCATGCATGCTGATGGCATGGGTGCTGCCTTTCACAGAAATACACTACAAGGGCTCGCTGATGTCAATAAAGTATTAAAAGACTCATGGGGTATTGCTCATGAATTCGGTCATGTCAATCAAACCAGACCCGAATTCAAATGGGTTTCAACAACGGAAGTAACCAACAATATTTTCTCTGCCTGGACACAATATTTGTATGCACCCGAAAATCTCAGACTCGAGCACGAAAGAATAGATGGCGGAGAAGGTAGTGGTCCGGTAGTTGGCGGACGATTCAATGCCTACCTTAATCATGGAGTGCTTAACGGTGAAAACTGGCTTTGCCAAAAAGGTCCCGATCGCATGAAAGATTATGAAAACGGAGGAGACCATTTCGTTAAACTATGTCCGCTTTGGCAATTACAACTCTATTATGCTGCTGCACAAAAAGGTAATAAAGATATTTATGCCGATATTACGCATCTGATTCGTAATGCTGAGAAAAAACAGATGTCAAACGGCGAAATGCAATTACAGTTTATGAAACTTGCCTGCGATGTTCAAAAAGAGAATCTCACTCCTTTTTTCGAAAAAGCCGGTATGCTTAAGCCTATTGATCGTAATCTGGATGATTACACACGCGGACAGATGACTATAACTCAAGAACAATGCGATGAACTTAAACAATATGCATCCAGATATAAAAAACCTGAATCTCCTGTTATTTATTACATCAGCGGAAACTCCGTAGATGCTTATAAAAACAAACTGACTATTAAAGGCTCAAAAGGAAAAGGGATCTCTGAAAACGAAAAAGGACAAATGATCATTTCACATGAAGATTGGAAAAATGTAGTCGTTTTCGAGACCTATAAAGGCAAAGAACTGGTGAAAATCACAATGATCGGAACAGGATTCAAAGATAATACTGCAACACTAGTTGTTATGCCTGAAGGCTCTGATCGTATTGAAGCTGTTGGATGGAATGGTAAAAGAAAAACGGTTCTTGAAATATAAAATTTAATTAAATAAAAGTATCCGGAAGGTTTTCTAAACTTTTCAGATACTTTTTTTTGTTATTAAGTAGTAGAAACAATTCTATTAATATGATAACATCCGACACAAATAATAGCCGACTAGACTTCTTAATTAAAATATGGATTTTCAGCACTTGTTTTTTAAGTGCTTATGTGAATATGTGCGGATTTCTGGCTTATGCCTATTCTCTCTCTCATTACACAGGAAATCTTACTTATATAGTCGAAGACCTTACCCTCCATTACTGGCGAAGTACTTTAATGATTATTGCTTTATGTATTTCTTTTACTCTTGGAGGTATTATAGCCGGTTTCGTTAATAAGAACAAAGATTTTCAACTTCAAAGCAAATACGGTGAAGTCCAATTCTCTATTGGCATTGGAATGCTAATTCTCTTTACCATCCTTTATGAACAAAACTTATTTATTTTCTTCTTAAGTTTCAGCTTAGGCATTCAGAACGGTTTAATACGGTCTTATAAAGGATTAGGATTCCGCACAACGCATATGACCGCAACATTCACAGATCTGGGATTATTTATTGCATATGCTTTACGTGGAGAGAATGATATGGGCTGGAAAATTCGTTTTGAGTTGTCTCTGATGGTTGCCTTTGCATTAGGCACCTTAGTTGCAATTCTATTATTTAATCATTTTCAAATCAAAATTTTCCTGTTTGCCGGCATTAGCTACATTCTGTCAGGATTATTCTATTTCTACCTGAGAAATAGAGAAGCAAAACAAAAATTATAGAACGCTTTCTATTTGATTTAAACCCTCTCTTCTATCTAGAAAAAAGAAATCAAAACTATATACTAAATATCAACACATAACCAACCGCTATAATAAATTATAAATCACTGACATATAACATATTAGTCAGTAAAATCATTTAATATTGCAGTTGTATTAATTTGTTAACTGTAGGTCGCACTAAAATGCGACCTACTCCGCAATCTTGTGCGACCTACTTCGCAATCTTGTGCGCTGTACATCGCGCAAATTATTTAAAAGGGAATAATAATTAATCCGACTAAAAAAAAGATTAAATTGAGTTTATCAGAATTTATTTGTACTGGAAGAATTTAGAGGAACAAGAGACAATTATCTTTTCAACAAAGGAATGTTATACAATTCACGATCAGTTCATGCAGCTTTAAATATATTGGGGCTTTGACACCATATCATAAAATTAATTTGATATAATCTTGCCAGATTAAGACAAAAAAAAAGCAGACCAAAATTTCAAATATAAATTAATCAATATTTAAAATTTCGGTCTGCTTTCAGTCTCCTTAATATTTTACGCATCTAAATATAAAGATTTAATCAAATACATCAAAGCTAATAATGCAATAATCACGACAATAATCAACCCAAAATGATTTCCTTTTTTACTCTTAGGATTATCCACCGGTCCACCTTGTGTTTCATCACCTAATATCACATTATTCTCATTACTCAACTCTTCATCAGGAAGATTATCTTCTATCGGTATAATCTCATTTTCGTCCCGATCTTTTTTTGAAGTATTAGGATCCATAGCATTTTTCATTTAATGATTACTTGTGTTTTAAACAAATCTGCTATTTATAAGTTCACTAAACTTTTGAGTCCCGATCTTTATATTATACAGTGTATTTATTTTCTTTCATTCGAAAGTGATGGATAAGAATAAGGATTGTAAATCCATTTAGATCCCGTAGTACCATTATTCAACTTATCAACCAAATCCTGCGACTTCAGATATCCTTCTGAACTGATCCCCTCTTTACTATGAGGTATCCCGATTGATGTATTAAAGTTATTTTGCGACTGAAGTCCGTAAAACACATGTACACGGGATGCCTCATCCACCTTGCCGACAATTGCACCAATTCCCGAAGACACACCATCCATATTAATATGTATAGGAGCTATCGAATACACATTTGCCAAATCGGAACCTGTCAGTCGTCCGACAATACCCCCGGTATAATGAGTGATTGCATTCCAGGCTGTATAACCATTCTTATTAATATTATAACAGTTATAAATGACCGAATTCTCCAGCTCACCTGCAATTCCTCCTGCCACAGCAGGTTTATGCTGTTCGATATGCACATCAACCGAACACTCCTCTATACGAGTATTCCGTCCATAAGCAACAATACCACCCATCCAGTCAGATTTACATTTAACTGAACTATTTCGTATATGTATATTCTTTAGTGTACAATCATAGGTAAATCCAAAAAATCCCGCAAAATAATATTCCTTATTCCACTCCGAATTCAAATGCATATTACTTATCTTATATCCGTTCCCATCATAAACACCTCTAAATGGAGTGGTGTTGTCCCCAATGGGCTGCCAATATCGGAACCCGCTTACATCAAAATCATTCATTTGTTTATAGTTCCGTCCCTCATAGATCTGCTCATAGAACGAATGCATATTCTTCAGCTGCTGCAGGTTAAACAACAGATAAGGATCCTTTGACGAACCATTCCCCTGTGCTCCCATTTCCCGACTAAAGTACATAGAATCATAGCCTTTAAAGGTGTAACCTACCTCACCCTTGAAAAGCAATATATTATTTGCATCATAAAACTCCAGATAGTTTAAAAAGCTCCCCGGACTGGATGTATAATTTAAATGCAAAGAGTTATTTTTTAAAGTCACATCAGAAAGCCATACATAATTGTTCAAACGAACATTTCTTACTTTTTGCCATAAATTGGTATCGCCGTCAACCAGATGAATTACAAATTCATTATCTCCTACCGATTCCACTCTTGAATCATCCAGATATACATCCCGGATATTAATACCTAAACGATACCAATGATTCCTCTCGATATTAAAATCTGATGTCTCGTTCGATCCCGGATAAATACGAAAAACAACGTGCTTATTCAAATACCGGCCTCTCAACTCAATATAAGTTGCATGTTTGGGTGCATTCTGGATGTTCTTCTGCTCTGCCTGTTGTATATTTGAGACTGTCCCTCCCAAATTCTCAGGTAAAAAGACTGTTATCAATCCACTCTGAGCATCTAAAGGAATACTCAAATCCTGATAATCTGCATTCGATGCTTTATAATCGGGATCATAATTCGATCTCTTTGGCACATTAACCAAACGAAGTTCTTCAGCAATAAAACCAGAACTTTCTTTAACGTTAAAATCGAAAATCAATTTATTACAGATACGACGTAGCTTAAACCGCTGCAAAGTATGTTTATTACTGCTCTCAATAGATACTCCGGTCTGACTATTATAAAAAGGTAAATTATCAGAGTAGTGTATTCCCGAGTATTCATAACTCAATCGTTTCCAATCATCCTCCCTCTGTAAAACAGGTAAACTTTTATCATCTTTAGCTACAAAAAGATAAACAGACATATTTGATCCTGCACGTAATAAAACATCCAGATTCAGGAACTCACCATAAGTAAGATCCACATCAAAAGGTAGCGTTTTGTGATATAACAATCCCTGATTATCGAATTGATAAATCAGCCCTCTCATCCGTCCTTGAGTCCTTAAATGACTTGATTCTACCGGTAATTGACCGTTATAACCACAAAAATCATCTTTATCAGAATTCAACTGCAACGAACGTGAGAAACCCATAGTCAAATCTGTTAACTCCATTTCCAAATGGGTATTAACAAAATCAGGATTATCATTTCTGTCAATAAACTCATCTGGCTGACAACTCCATAATGCGATTATTAAAATCCAGACACACGAAATAATAAGATATTTCAACTTCATCGCTTAATGCTTTTACTAATATTCAAAATTAAGTAGATTACCTATGCAATACTACAAACCCTCATTTGACTGAAGGTACTAAGAAGTCTAATAAGAAGAAAGATCGGCATGGCAATAAAGAGTACAGCCTGCAGATTAAACAAATACCAGTTTCCTAAATAATAAAGTGTAAGTAATGTATTGATAACCGATCCCCTTTACATACGGAAAAGACCGTATACTTAAAGAGGTTTCACAAAGATAGCAAAATCTCCTTAATACAGCAAACTTATCTTACTCACTATCATCCTATCTCTCAGAAAAAAAGAAAAAGATCAATCTGATTAAAGTCCAATAAATACTCTATTTAGCCCATCTGACAGTCAAATTCATTTATTTACTAAAACATTTCGAAATACGTATATATTAACTATTTTTGCGAATACAATAAATACAGAATACAATCCTAACACAATTGAATCATGAATCAAACCTTCTTAAAAAGTTTCTGCATCGTACTCCTATTCCTCTCAACGCTGCACTCCTGTTTTGCCAAATCTAAAAACTCATTACGACTCTGGTATGATCGTCCTGCCGATGTCACTGAAAGAGATCGTACGATGGAAGATAAATATAACGAGGCTGCATGGCTGGATGCTCTGCCTATAGGCAACGGTTTTATGGGTGCCATGATCTATGGAGATCCTACAATGGAACGCATCCAGTTAAATGAAAAGACCCTCTGGTCCGGTAGTTATTCAGACAGCGATAATCCAGATGCATTTCAAAACCTTGAAACTATTCAAAACTTTCTGAACAATGGTCAGTTCAAAGAGGGATCTGATCTGGCTATGAGTACTTTTAAATGTAAAGGGCCCGGATCAGGTTATGGTTTTGCTGCCAAATACAAAGCTCCTTATGGAACATTTCAAACACTGGGCGACCTTTGGATCAACTTCGCCCAAAAGGGAGAAATCCATAACTATCATCGTGAACTTAATATCGAGAAAGGTATAGTTCGCGTGCATTATACACAAGGAGGTAATGAATTCACTCGCGAATATTTCATGAGTTACCCCGACAATGCCATGATAATCCGCATCCGGTCTAAAAAACCACACAGCTATGAGGTACGCATGAACCGCCCTGAAAGATATCAAACATCTGTCGACAATAATTCACTTCTGATGAAAGGTACTTTAGACAGCTATCAGAACACCGATGGCATGAGCTATTGGGCACGCATCGCTGGATCTTCCAAAGATGGTAAAATTAGATTTGTGCAAGACTCGCTTATGTTCGTTGAAAATTCCAAAGAAAGTGTACTCATATTTACAGCTGAAACAAATTATCAGCTGAAATACCAGGATTACATCAATACAGGCCATATCGACAAAACTTCGGACCGTATCAAATCAGTTCAAAAGCAAGGCTTTTCTGTCACTTTGAAAAAACATGAAGCCGATTACAAATCACTATTTGACCGCGTTTCGTTTTCACTCAATTCGCAGGAACCTGATACCATTCCTACAGACCGACGGATTGCTCGTTTCAAAAAACAAAAACAAGATAAATATCTTCAGGAGTTATACTATCAATACGGGCGCTATCTTTTGATTGCTTCTTCAAGACCGGGAACCTTGCCTGCCAACCTTCAGGGTGTATGGAGCAACAAACTTCAAACTGCCTGGAATGGGGATTATCATGCCAACATTAATGTACAGATGAACTACTGGCCTGCAGAAACAACCAATCTGTCCGAACTTCATCTTCCTCTTATCGAATTGATCGAATCACTTGTCGAACCAGGAACACGCACTGCTCAAATTCACTACAAAGCAAACGGATGGTGTATGCACCCGATTACAAACGTATGGGGATATACGGCTCCCGGCGAAGGTGGTCTATGGGGAATACATATCGGAGCAGCGGGATGGTTGTGTCAGCATCTGTGGGAACATTACGCGTTTACACAAGACAAAGCATATCTCCAGCGTGTATATCCCGTTATGCTTAATGCATCCCGTTTCTATTTAGACTGGCTTAAATACAATCCTCAGACCGGAGAGTATCTTTCAGGGCCCTCTGCTTCACCCGAAAATGCATTTATTGCACCCGATGGTACAAACAGTGCAATCTGCATGGCTCCTTCACACGATCAGCAGATCATTCGCGAATTGTTTGACAACACACTCCAGGCTGCTGCAATTCTGAATATCAAGGACGAAACAACAAAAAAAATTGGTCAGGTCTTACCCAAAGTGGCAAAAACAAAGATCGGTAAAGACGGACGATTAATGGAGTGGAACGAAGAGTTCGGTGAAGCTGAGCCGGGACATCGCCATATGTCACACCTTTATGCTCTTCATCCTAGCAATCAAATAAACGAAACAACGCCTGATTTAATGGATGCAGCCCGCAAATCAATAGACTTCCGTTTAGCCAACGGTGGCGGACATACAGGTTGGAGCATGGCTTGGCTGATTAATATGCGTGCACGGTTAGGACAGGGCGAAGAAGCTCTGAATTCCTATAACACACTCTTGGAAAAGTGTACTTTGAATAATCTTTTTGATAATCATGGGCCTTTCCAGATTGATGGCAATTTCGGAGGTGTTGCGGGCGTAACTGAAATGCTTCTTCAAAGCCACTCAGATAAAATCTGTCTACTTCCTGCTTTACCTGACGACTGGTCCGAAGGGTCTGTTTCCGGACTTGTTGCAAGAGGAGGATATATAGTCGATTTAGACTGGAAAAACAAACAAGTCACTCAAACACGAATTCGTGCAAAACAAGCTGGCAAAGCTCAATTCAAAATAAACGGCAAAACACACCTGCTGAACTTCAAAGCAAACGAAACAAAAACGATTAAACTCTAAAAGGCTTTGTCGACTACAAGCTAAAATAAAAGACGAGTCATCCGGTTGATACAACTCTGATGACTCGTCTTCTTTATTCTTCAATATTTTCTGTTCGACATCCCGACTATTCATGTTCTCCGGAAACATACACCCAAAGATCATTTTCTTTTTCAAAATAGGAATTTTCCATAATTTGCGCAACTCCGCCATTTTCAAAATAAACAGCTCGAAACTTTACAAATCCCTGATAATCGTTCTGCTCACCACCACTTTTACTTATTATTTCAAGCTTAATCCACTTGACCGATTTAGCCCAATGTCGTATAGAAACCTTCTCTTTAAGATTTCGGGTTTTCGTATGCCAGCTTTTCATCAAATAATCTGCATTAGCCAATGTAAAAGCAGTATAACGTGAACGCATTAATTGCTCAGCAGTCAAGGCTGGTCTCACACCCTCTATAATTGCACCACAACAATCCATATAATTTAACGTAGATCCACAAGGACATAAGTTCTGCATAATTTCTGTTTTAAGTTTAGAAACTGTTTCTCGGTTCAATTGCACAAAGATAAGTCAAAACTTCACAGATTGCTTTAAGCTTTCGCATTTTTATCCTTCACGCCCTAAGCAAACTATCCCTACATCTCTATCTAACAGCTTAGAAACAATTGGTCAACGCTTTTTATTCAGCCGGGAAAACCAGATATAACTACCTGTCAATGGCAGTGAAAACCCTATTAATACAATGATCAGATACAAGAACTTAGAAAACATTCCACCCCACTCCCCCGTGTGCAAAGTGTAAATCCAACCACGTAGCTTTGCAGCTCTGCTCGTATCGTCATAAGCAACAAAATCTGTTATCTTTCCATCATTTTGATTAAACTTATACGTGTCGGACGCACGCTGATTGCCCCAATGTGAGTATTGCACTATCACAGATCCTGCTGATATAGTCAGCATACGATAATTTGCATGTGATTTTTGAAACTCCCCAATGAGCTGATCCCAGATCTGATAATCCGGCTTTTCAAATTTAGCTTCAGAAGGTACTTTTTCTCCCTTTTCAACTGATTTTGCTGGAAGAGCATTTACAGACTGGCTAGCACCAAATAATTTATAAAACCCTTCTTTATACCAGCCAAAAGACCAAGTTGGACCGGTCAGAGACATGATCAGTAAAAATAAAGCTGCATAAACACCTAAACTTACATGCGAATCATACACAAATCGTTTTATTCCCTTACTGCAACATACACTCAAACGATTCGTCAAACTGCGTTTATTTTTGGGAATCCAGATAAAAATACCCGTAAGCAATATAATTGAAAAAACAAGCGTACTTGAACCAACAATAACTCTCCCCCACGAAACAGCACCATCAGGTTTCACACTATCAAGAAGCCAGCGGTGCAAACGGAAGAAAAACATAAAAAAGGGAGAACGTTCATAGATTCCCAGAACAGCTCCCGAATATGGGTCAACCGAAATAAAAGCCCGTTTAGGTGATGATAAATTAAAACGATAAGTTGCATCCGGAGAATCAGAAATCGAAACACTTGTGATTTTCTGCCCTTTTTTTAACTCTCTCTCTGCATTCTGCATGAGTAAATCCATAGAATTTACCTGATCACTAACTGAGTTGACAGTAAGTATATCCTTATTTATCCATTCAGTTACTTCTTTCTCAAAAATTAAAACTGAACCGCTCAAACAAATTACAGCTATAATTATTCCAAAAGGAATAGAAAGCCATAAGTGGATCTTTCTCATTATTTTCCTCATAAAAGGGTCGATTTTTTATTTTAATCAGTGTTATGTAAAATCTACAGCAAAGATATTGCTAAATTTGCACACACGCTATCCCTATTTATTGGTAAAACGCAACGAAACAGTAATTATTATTAGGTATTACCAGACATTCTCTATTACAAATAGCATTTATTCGAATAAATACTATACTGCTTAATTCTCAATGTTTATATTGTAAAAACTATTCGCCCCCAAAACATACGTAAAGGCATCGGATAGTATTGAGTACTTTCATAATATGCGTTAAGGATATTATCTACTTTAAGAGAAAAACTCATTTTAAAATTTTTCCAGTAAGATAAATTATATCCAACTTCTGCATTATGAGTAGTATAAGCAGGTGTTTGATAAGATGCATCTGCCGAAGTATT
>JBOFIZ010000156.1:0-2009 GCA_051650425.1 Bacteroidales bacterium | reverse complement strand
CTTTTCCGAAGAAGAATGAAGCTAACCAAGCTGGTATAACACAAGATGCCATTATAATAAAGGCAATCAGTAACTCAAATACAGCTGGCTTTGTGTACCCCGGAACAAATTTTGTAACTAATCCCGCTGGGTTTCCAATATATATAGCCACTAATACCGATATTAAGAATCCTACCCAAGCAGCTCTACTATCAACTCTTCTACTGAAGATTCCAACTAAGAACAGACCAGCTATCGGTCCACCTAATAGTCCAGTGATAGCTTGGAAGTATAAGAACATATCTCCTTGCCCAGCTTGTAAGAATCTGATAGCTAGAATTGTACTTATGATTCCAGCTCCCCAGCTCACAGCTTTTGCAATATTTAGTTTATCCTTATCTGTTAGATTTTTTCTTAAAGGAGCTACTACATCTGAAGTCACACAAGTCGATAGTGAGTTTAAGCTCGATGAAACTGTCGATTGAGCAGCAGCAAAGATTGCAGCTAAGATAACCCCTGAGAATCCAACAGGTATATAGTTAATTACGAAATATGGAAGGATAGCGTTTCCATCTATATTTGCAGGTAATACAGCTTTAAATTTGAAGAATAGGTAAAGTGCTGTTCCCATTCCCGAGAAGATCAACACACTGATACAAAGAAGTGGAACGTTCATATATAAACTTTTCTTTGCTTCGTGATCATTTTTAGTTGTGTTATATCTTTGAACGATATCTTGTGATCCCACGTATGAGTAGATAGCATTAAAGAATCCACCGAATAAAATCCCCACAAAAGTTGTTCCTGTAAGTGAGAACTTCCAAGCTGAAGCTGGAATAGTTTTTCCATTTTCAGTAAGAGTTTTAAATGCCATTGAAAGACCATCTGGTGCAGCGTTATATCCAATAACGATGATTAAAAATGCTCCTAAAAGTAGGATGATAGTTTGAATCGCATCCGACCAAACTACAGCTTCAATTCCTCCCATAGATGTGTAAACAACACAAAGGAATGAAACCGCTCCTAGTAAAAGAGTTGGATTTATACCTGGCAGAGCTTCTTTTAAAGCTAGTGTTGGTAAGTAAAGTACCACAGCCATTCTTATAAGATGGAACAGAATAAATGATAAACTTCCTACCCATCTAAATCCATTGTCAAATCTTTTTCCTAAATATTCATATGCTGTCGTTACGTTTATACTTCTGAAAAATGGTACAAACACAATCGCAGCCCAAAGTACCATTAAAATAATTCCTAATGGTGCCATCCCCATAATGGCTCCACCTTTGAAAACCGAAGCTGGTATAGCTATAAATGATATTGATGAAAGTGCAGTTGCATATATACTACACGCTGTTACCCACGATGGAATTCTTCCGCTTGCCGTGAAATAATCCTCAGTTGAACTATTCTTCTTTGAAAAATATACCCCAATTCCAACCATTGCTAAAAAGTAAAATGCCAATACTACCCAGTTAAACCAATGCCAACTCATTTTTTACCTCCCGAATTTTGTTCGCGCGTTCATAAATGTTTTTATGGTTTGATGATAAACCATATGTTCTATTTTGTCAATATTTATTTTTAAATATAACAATTTTATTTTTCTTTGTAGAATAGAAAAAATGATTTATAATATAAGCAGGAATATTTAGGGAGGGACATATTATGCTAAAGCAAGAGGATATTGCAAAATTAGCTGGAGTGAGTCGAGCAACAGTTTCTAGAGTTTTAAATGACGATGAAAATGTTAAAGCTGCGACACGTGAAAAAATTTTAAAAATTATCGAAGCTTATGGGTATGAGAAAAACTATATCAGCAGTACCCTAGCTAGTAAAAATGAGAAAATTGTCTATGCTTTTCTTTTAAAATCTGTGGTTAATCACTACAGTGACGAGCTGAAAAAGGGGCTTTTAGAGTTTCAAAGTGAAAATAAAGGGTTTGGTTATAAAATAGAGATTGTCGAAACCTCTATCGATAACCCTGAATCTCAAATCACTGAACTCGATTGGGTATTAAACAATCTTTC
>JBOFIZ010000155.1:0-5906 GCA_051650425.1 Bacteroidales bacterium | reverse complement strand
GATCATGTCCGTGACTCGGATGCATTTTCAGCATTTCCGGATTCTTCTTCCCCGTCGGCTCACCCTCAAAAGGTTTCGCATAGCTCACCTCAATCGGATCATTCGGGTCCAGATTATCCACCCGTCCGTTTTCGATATATACACAAGGAACGCGGTCGCCCGTCGCAGCCATAATATATGAATAGTCAAACCCTATATCTTTCAATCCCGGCGTAATCTCACCGTTCCAGTTCTGTTTTCCGCGTTCGGCTCCCAATCCCAGATGCCATTTCCCGATAGCTCCCGTTGTATATCCCGCACGCTTCATCATATCCGGCAGCGTCTGCATCTGCGGAGTCACGATCATAGCCGCATCACCCGGAGCAACACCTGTACCTTTTACGCGCCATGCATATTTCCCGGTCAGCAAACTAAATCTTGAAGGAGTACTCGTTGCCGAGGTCGTGTGGAAGTTCGTCAATCTTATTCCGTCTCCGGCAATACGATCTACATTAGGTGTAGCAACAGCGGTCGCCCCGTTACAGCTCACATCGCCGTACCCAAGATCATCCGCATTAATAATAATAATGTTCGGTTGTTTGTTCTGTGCTTGCACATTCAGAGCAAGGAAAGACAGCGTGATAAAAGACAACGTATCACATATTTTAAATGGATTCATATTTAATTTCTTAAGTTAGGGTTAATATCTTGTTCAGATTGAGGTATCGGCCATTTATAATCAATGTCTTTTCTGAATTTGCGCTCATTGACATACCAGCGGTCATATTTATCTGTAATAAATACCCCATTAACTTTTTTCTTATTTATATTTTTTGCATTTGAGAAAGGCGCTCCATATATATCTTTATTCAGATTGATATGGGCTATATTCCATCTTAAAAGATCCCAATATCTAATTCCTTCCATTGCAAATTCAACACGTCTTTCATTGCGGATAATTTCTCGCAGATCATGATTATTCTGTAAAGAAATGTGAGGCATATTAACACTTTCCCGATTTCTTATCTTGTTGATAGTCTGGTCTAATAAATTCTGATCGATCGGATCTCCTGCTTCAAGTTTTGCTTCGAGATAGCTTAATAATATTTCTGCATAACGGATAACAGGGATATTAGCACCATAACTTTCTGTATTACCTTTGTAATTTTCATCATAAAATTTTCTCATAAGAAACCCGGTCTGAGTCGTTTGTCCTGCTCCGACTTTATCTTTACTATTACCATCAGGATGACAATCATAAATAGATCCGGCAAATAAAGCTTTATCGTAATATAAAGTGTAATTTAATCTGGGATCTCTGTTCTTACCCAGATTATCGGATTCATATAATGGACTTTCATAGCTAAAATCTGTACCGTCAGAGAAGCTATATGCTTCAAACAGATCTGCAATCGGATTAATCAAGCACCATCCTCCATCTTTGACAGGATATCCATGACGAGGCATAGCATTTCCTGCCAGATCCTGTAAATATTCAATACTAAATATATTTTCTTTACTGTTCTCATTTTCTACCTTGAATATGGCTGAGTAGTTAGGATCAATTATATTATCTCCAAAATCAATAATTGTCTGATAGGTAGTAACAGCCTCTTTAAATTGTTTGTCCATCAGTAAGGTTCGTCCTAAAAAAGCCAGTGCGGCTTGCTTGGAAGCCCTTCCTGATGTCTTCAGATCTTTGAATCGTGGTAAATATTCAGATGCAAAGCGTAATTCATCAGTTATGAATCCAATAATTTCTGCTCTGGATGTCTTGCTGATAGTATTAGCTTCTTCTATCGTAAGAATTCTAGTTACTAACGGAACATCCTGAAAATATGAAGCCAGATAGAAATATTGTGTGGCACGAATGAAGCGGGCTTCAGCTTCTAGCTCTTTTTTTCTAGCTTCGGGAGCAGGTATTTGAGAAATCCCTTCTAAAAAGCGATTACAGCGAGCAATTTTTGCATAAGAATTACTCCAGTAGTTCTTTATATAGGGGTTATTTGCTAGTAATCCGCCGTTACTTATTTTGTGGAAATTAGAGTTTGATCCTCTTCTGTCATAAGCATTATCCGAAGCAAATTCAAGAAAAATTAGTCCGCCATACGACCACCAATCAGAATTGTTGTATTCTGGTTGATTAAAAACGATATTACTTTTGTAAATTCCGGTTAAAGCAATAATTGCATTTTCTTCACTTGTCCAGAATGCTTCTTCGGAAAATTTATCTAACGGATATCTGTCAAGAGAACATCCTGCGAAATAGAAACAGAAAAATAAAGAGATGTATCTGAATAGTTTCATAAGATTTAAAATTTAATGTTTACACCTAAACTGTAATTAGCCAGAATCGGATAATAAGACCCAGCTGTGTTTATTTCAGGATCCCAACCTTCACGATACTTATTCCATGTGAAAGGATTTTCGGCAGATATATACAATCTCAGATTGGAAACTTGTATTTTCTGGAGTAGTGAGTTCGGGAAATTGTATCCGAATTGGATGTTTTTGACACGCACATAAGAAGCATCCAGAATCCAGAAATCAGAAGTTTGAGTGTTAGGACCTACTGTATTACCCAAATCTTCAATTCTTGGGTAAGCAGGATATCTTTGCGGGTTCTCAGGATTAAATCTTCCATCAGCCTGCCATTTCTGAATGTTACCTTCACTCCATAATGCCCAGCCTGCATACTCTTCAAGCATACCTTTTACACCTGCAACTCCTTGCAACTGGATAGCGAGATCGAAATTCTTATAATCTACTGAGAAATTGCATCCAAAGTTGAATTTTGGAATACGTGATCCCAGCGGAACTCTATCGTAGTTAGGATCAACAATACCATCTGGAACACCGTCAGGTCCGCTGATATCTTTATAGCGTATATCACCGGCTTTTGCGTTAGGAGTGATTTTTGATTGATTTGGCCATTGTGTTACATCATCGTCACTGATGAAAACACCATCGGTTAAATATCCATAATATATCTCCAGCGGATATCCAATAAATAGATTAGATCCATTACCTACGAGCCCGTTAAGTTGTTCTACATTTCCGACACCTAACGTAACCAGTTTGTTGTTGATAATACTGAGGTTCGCAGCAATATTATAATTTACTTTGCCAATTGAATTTCTGTGACCTAATTCGAACTCAAAACCTGTGTTTTTTAATTTACCAGTATTCCTTTCAGATATCTGTAATCCAAGAATAGAGGAAACACTTCCGCTAGGTTTATAAAGAATATCATTCGTATATCTGTAGAAATAGGAAACGTTTGCACTTAATTTCCCATCCCAAAGTAAAGATTCGAATCCGATGTCATATGTTTCGGTATCTTCCCATTTAATATTTCTGTCTGTGAGCACAGTAACAGCAGCACCTTGATTCAAAGCATCACCGAATGGATAGTTTTGTCCTAATGCGAATACGGTTTGATAAGGATAGTTGCCAATATTCTGATTTCCAAGCTTACCCCAGGAGGCTTTTAACTTCAGATTGGTAATCCAACTAAATTTAGTATTGTCTCTGATGAAACTTTCTTCAGATAATCTCCATCCTGCTGCAACGGAAGGGAAAAATCCATATTTTTGATTTTTAGGAAATCTGGATGACCCATCGTATCTCATTGTAGTTTCGAATAAGTATTTTTCATCATAGTTATAGCGAGCACGTCCAAATACAGACTGGATAGCCCATTCATATCCTCCTCCGCTAGCTAGCTGATTATCCGGTGAACCTGCATTAAGAAACGGAAGATCATTTCCCGGAAACTTATCTCTTGATCCGGATAGATTTCTGTATTTACTATCTTCCCATGAATATCCTATAAGAGCTCCGAATGAATTCTTTTTTATTTTTTTTGAATAGTCGGCTGTTAATTGAACTGATTTATATATGGTATTATCCATACTGTGATTTAATGAAGACGGTCCTATTTTTCTACCGTCACTTAAATCTAAAGTAGATCTGTATCTTTTAGATTCATTATGTGCAAAGTTGAGTCCTCCTATAGCTGATATTTTCAAATCTTGTATAGGATCATAGTCTAATCGGATATTTCCATTAAGTCTAAGATTCGGATTTTTATAGAATGACTCACTATTAATCCAAGCTAATCCGGTCCCTTCCAATTTTGGACCTACTCCCCATGATCCATTACTGAGCTGTGATGGGTACAACCCCGGGAAGCGGACAGATTTTTGAATAATTCCCATCATATCTGTAAGATCTACACCACCCGGTGTGGCAGGCTCTTCGATTTCAGTATATCGTGCAGATACACGTGTTGTTAAAGTAAATTTCTTCGATAACTCATTCGTTAGGTTTAATCGGAAATTATATCGTTCGTAATTATTCTTTTTGACTAATCCATCCTGAAACAAATAGCCAAAAGAAATAAGAAAACGATTCTTATCAGATCCTCCATTAATCATTAATTCATGAGTTGTCTGTAATCCGTTCTTCTTGAAAATATTGTCCAGATAATTTTCATTAGCATAGTTGTCAGGATCACTCCCGTCTTTGAATTTCTGGATCTCTTCAGCACTAAAAGCATCTCTTCCCTTTGCTTCGTTAAATAGAGTCGCATATTCCCATGAGTTGACAAATTGAGGCATTTCTGTCGCTTTACTCAAACTGACAGAGCCGCTGTATGAAATCTTAATTTTACCCTCATTGCCGGATTTTGTAGTAACTAATATTACACCATTAGCAGCGCGAGAGCCATAAATTGCGGCAGTGGAGGCATCTTTAAGGATAGAGATAGTTTCAATATCTTCAGCGCTCACATCACTCAAAGAACCTGGTACTCCATCGATCAGGATGAGAGCATTAGCTTTATCGGAAGCACCTAAAGAACCAACACCTCTGATTCTTATTTGTCCTGCATCATTTCCCGGTCTTCCGGATCTTTGTATCACCGTGACACCAGGCATTTGACCGGTCAGAGCATTTGATAGTTGAGTAGTATTCCTATTAGTAAGCTTATCTCCACTGATTTGTGAGATTGAGCCGATAACATTTACTTTCTTTTCACTACCATATCCGACAACGACAACTTCTTCTAAAGCTTTAGAGTTGTCTTTCATCTGAATATTAAACTGATTTTTTCCTTTTACATCAACCAGTTGATCGAGTAAACCAATATAGGAAAATTTTAGTTTTGCATCTTCCGGGACATCTAAGACAAAGTTTCCGTCGAAATCAGTGATTGTACCTATTGTTGTTCCCGGTACAACGACATTAGCTCCGATAACAGCTTCGCCGGTCTGGTCTGTTACATTTCCTTTAATAGTTTTGGTTTTATCTGTTTTTACGGGAGTTGTGTTCTCTTTTGCCTTCAGATATATTTTTTTATCCTTGATTTCAAAATTGATATTTTCATCATTGAAAAGTTTTTGGAGAACATCTTTCAGATTCTCATTCTCAGAGTGTATTGTTACTCGAATTTCCGGATTAATGATACTCGTTGAATATGCAAAGGTATAGCCTGTTTGCTTTGAAATTGTGTTGAATACATTTTCAAGCTTTGTTTGTTTTACATTAACTGATACTTTTTGGGCAGGTAGCGTGGATGCTATACCTGCCCAAAAAATGGCAGCATACAGAAAACGTTTTTTCATAATTGAAGTTTTAATGGTTAATCATATGTTCATTTTATTAGTTGACACGCATGATTTGAAAAAGTATGAGTTTCTATATGCTTTTTTTTATTTTATCTCAATAATTCGTTTCGAATGGTCTACATTGAATGAAAGAGTAGATATTTCTTTTAATTCTGTAATGATTTCGTCGATAGTATTACCTTTAAAAGTAGTTGTAAAACATATTGAGTCTAATTGATCGTTATTATATCTGAATGTGTAATTATATTTACGATTCAAAATTCTGACAACTTCACTCAAAGGGGTCATGTTGAAAAT
>JBOFIZ010000154.1:0-4354 GCA_051650425.1 Bacteroidales bacterium | reverse complement strand
GGAACATAAGGAAGCAGCTTGAGAGCATCTACAAATATCGCATGCCCCCCGGCCGGTCGTTGATAACAAACGCCATACTCATCGAGCTTTGCTCCCAAATATTGCACTTGTCTGATACGTGTCTCAAGATAATCAAACTCAATTCCTTCATGCAAACCAACGGCAAGAGCTTCCATATCCCGTCCGCTCATACCGCCATAAGTCAGATATCCCTCGAAAACGATCGTGTAAACAGATGCCTGATCAAACCAGTCTTTGCGACGTGTCGCTATAAAACCGCCCATATTCACAATTGCATCTTTTTTGCTGGACATTGTCATCGCATCCGCATGAGAGAACATTTCAAGAACAATGCTCTTCATTGTCTTATCCCGATAACCCTCCTCACGCGTTTTGATAAAATAAGCATTCTCGGCAAATCGGGCTGAATCCATTACAACAGGCTTATTATATTGCTGCGCCAGTTTATGCACACTGCGTATATTCTCCATTGACACAGGCTGACCTCCTGCTGTATTATTCGTTACAGTAATCAGGATAAATGGTATTTTATCGCTGTGCTCCTGCAGTGCTTTTTCTAATTTCTCTATCGAAACATTTCCTTTGAAAGGCACCTCCTTTTGTGTATCTTTCGCATCGTCGATTGTACAATCCAGCGCAATCGCTTTACGTGATTCGATATGTCCTTTGGTTGTATCGAAATGCGAATTTCCCGGAATGATATCTCCCGGCTTCACCAAAACTGAGAAAAGCACATTCTCGGCAGCTCTTCCCTGATGCGTAGGCAGCAAATAAGAAAATCCTGTGATCTCTTCAACGGCATGCTTCAGACGATGAAAGGAGCGTGCTCCTGCATAACTCTCATCCGCACGCATCATAGCCGACCATTGCTCCTGACTCATTGCTCCCGTACCGGAATCAGTCAGTAAATCAATATAAACATGATCACTCTTCAGCGCAAACAGATTATAACCTGCCTCTTTTATCCAGGCTTCACGATCCTGGCGACTACTGCGATAGATAGGCTCTATCATTTTAATTTTGTATGATTCTGCGTAAGGCAATTCCATAATATTTAGGGTATTAGAAATTTGTATTAGAAAAAATCAAATGTGCCGAAATATAGTAAAGTTATTTTAAAATGATGTCATTATAAACAAAAAAGAAAAAAGCTTAACAATCTGTTCAAATGCTTTTTTAAAGAAAGATCCTACCTTTGCATAAATATTGTAAGTAAGACAACAACAAACATGACATTTGAACAATTAAAACTTTCAATTTCCTTACGAAAAGCTATTGAAAAAAAAGGATATAAATTCCCGACACCCATCCAAACAGAGGCCATACCTCATGCGCTCGAGTGCAAAGACATTATTGCTTGCGCACAGACCGGAACGGGAAAAAGTGCAGCATTCTGTCTGCCTGTATTACATCATATTGAATCAAACAAAAGCTCTTTTGGCCATATTGGCATACAAGCGCTTATCCTTGCTCCCACCAGAGAGCTTGTCACACAAATTGACGAATCGCTTACGACTTACGGCGAATTTACTTCTATTAATCACACGACCCTCTTTGGCGGCATACCCCGTAAAGTTCAGATCGATTATCTGAGCAGAGATATCGATATACTCACAGCTACTCCGGGACGTTTACTCGATATGATAGAAAGAGGTTATGTCGATTTGAGTCATGTGAAATATTTTATCCTCGATGAGGCTGACAATATGCTGAATCTGGGTTTTATTCAAGAGGTACACAAAGTTATTGATTTGCTCCCGGACAATCGGCACAGTATGCTTTTCTCTGCCACCATCCCCTATGAGATAAGACAGCTTTGTGATTCGCTTCTCCAAAACCCGGTTCGGATCGATATCAAAGCCGATCCGCAAGAAACAAGCCTGATAGAAGAGTCTCTCTATTATGTAGAAAAGGAACTCAAAAACAATCTGCTTTTTCACTTACTGGATACGAACGCGGTTGACTCTGCTTTTATTTTTTGCCGCACACGCAAAGGGGCTGATGAGCTTTGCGAATTACTCAAAAGCAAAGGCTATGCTGCTGAAGCAATCCATAGCGACCGGACTCAAAACGAACGCAATCAGGCTATTGACGCCTTCAAAAAGAAAGAAACAAAACTACTCGTGGCAACTGACGTTGCAGCCCGTGGAATTGATGTTCAGAAGGTTTCGCACGTATTCAATTATGAATTACCTCAGGAAACCGAAAGCTATATCCACCGCATAGGACGTACCGGACGTGCCGGCGAAATAGGTAAAGCGATCACGTTATGTTCGCCCGAAGAGCTTCAGAAAATAAAAGACATTGAAAAGATCAGAAAACAAAAAATTAAAATTGTCGAAGGCCACCTCTATTCGAACATCAAGTTATTAAGAAAACTCATGGAGAAAGAAGAGGAACTGGAAAAGAAACGGAAAGAGCAAAACAGAAAACGAAGAACTCGTTAAAAGGGAGTCTTTATCCGGACTCATTCAACACAGAACCGATTTTTCAATTCTATATACTTAATAGAATCAAATATAATTAAACAGACATAACATGTGGGTTGCTTTAGCCTTTTTATCAGCATCACTGCTGGGTTTTTATGATGTATTTAAGAAAATGGGAGTTAACAAAAACGCTGTTATCCCGGTTTTATTTCTGAATACAATCTTTTGTTCGATAATCTTTCTCCCGCTGATTATAGCCAGCAGGCTTTATCCGGAGTTCATGCAATCAACTATATTTTATGTCCCGCAACAATCCTGGGATGTACATATTTATATCGTCATCAAAGCCTTCATTGTACTGACCTCTTGGCTCTTTGCCTATTACGCAATGAAAAACCTGCCAATAACGCTGTCGGCCCCCATTAAAGCCTCACAGCCCGTATTGACACTCATCGGGGCTTTAGTCATATTCGGTGAGCGATTAAACGGATTGCAATGGGTCGGCGTGCTGATTGCCTTATTCTCCTTCTATTTACTCTCCTTATCCGGAAAGAAAGAAGGCATTGTTTTTCGAAACAATAAATGGGTCTGGTTCATGGTTGTATCGATCATAGCCGGATCCATGAGCGGACTATATGATAAGTTTCTGATGACACGCTTTGATCGAATGACTGTACTGACCTATTATTCATTTTATCAGGCATTAATTATGCTCGTGGTCATGTTAACGGTATGGTACCCTCGCCGCAAAGAGAATACACCTTTTCAATGGCGAAGCTGCATTCCTTTAATTTCACTGTTTTTATGCGCGGCAGATTTTGCTTACTTTTATGCCCTCAGTTCTGAAGATGCAATGATTTCCATCGTTTCAATGATCAGACGTAGCGGCGTTTTAGTTTCTTTTAGCTTCGGAGCACTCGTTTTTCACGAGAAGAACTTAAAGAGCAAAGCCATTGATTTAGTGCTGGTTCTGATCGGAATGTTATTTATCTATTTTGGCTCAAAGTAAAAAAGTGACATTAACACAAAAAAAAGAAGGAAAAGCACTCCTTATATAAAAGAAATAACTACATTTGCAGTGTTTTTGTAGAAACAAACAGAATTTCTACACAATCGGAGATTTTTAAAACATTAAAAATACAATTGATATTTATACTGAATGGCAGTAGTAAACAGAAGACATAATCCAAAAGAGAAAGAACAAGAGAATAGAATCAACGAACAAATTCGTGGAATTCGTGAAGTTCGTCTTGTTGGCGAAAACATTGAGCCGGGCGTATATTCTTTTACAGAAGCACTACGTATGGCAGAAGATGAAGGTGTAGATCTAATCGAAATCTCACCAAACGCCAATCCTCCTGTTTGTAGAATTGCGGATTATCAAAAATTCTTATACCAACAAAAAAAGAGACTTAAAGAACAGAAGCAAAAAGCTTCTAAAATCGTTGTTAAAGAGATCCGTTTCGGACCTCAAACTGATGATCACGATTACAACTTTAAGTTAAAGCATGCGAAGAGCTTCCTTGAGGAAGGTTCTAAAGTAAAAGCGTATGTGTTCTTTAAAGGACGTTCTATCCTTTTTAAAGATCAGGGTGAAGTTTTGTTACTTCGCTTTGCTAACGACTTGGAAGAGTACGCTAAAGTTGACTCTTTACCACAGTTAGAAGGAAAACGTATGATCATTATGCTTTCTCCTAAGAAAAAAGAGGCTAAACCAAAAGTGGTTAAAAAAGAAGAGCCTGCTGAAGGAGAAAAGTAATCAAATTTACATTTTGGAATTAAGCATAACGCTATATTCAAATTACTAATTTAAAATTTGTACAAAATGCCTAAGATGAAGACTAATTCCGGTGCCAAAAAAAGGTTTGCCCTTACCGGAACAGGAAAGATCAAAAGAAAACACG
>JBOFIZ010000153.1:0-1093 GCA_051650425.1 Bacteroidales bacterium | reverse complement strand
ATTTCACTTTGCCATAGTGATCTCCATCGTAATTATTTACGGCAGTACCTAAAGTAAGGTGCCAGTTGTCTTTACGATAGTTAGCACTATAAACGGCTCCATAAAAGTGATTATCCAACCATTTCTGACGCACTAAATCCGACTTCGTAACTTCTGTTCCATCAGCATTTATAAACGGATTTAATTTATAGGATTTAAACTTTGCGCCTTCTTTGTAATCCTCGTAATATCCTTTGCCGCGCGTATAGTGAGCTGTCATATTCATATTCCAGAAGTCTCCGACACGCTGAGTAGCCATCAGATGATAATGTTGTTGCTGATAATTATCGGTTTGATTATCATAAAAGCGCGTAACTCCGTTCTCATCCGTGTACATCCCGCATGAGTTAAACGTACGATTGGTTTTAAGCATTTCAGATGATATACCATTCCATGACTGATACGTTTTTTCCTTACTTCCGAAAGTCTGGAATTTAATCATTGTATTATCACCATAATAAGCTCCGGATGCAAAATAAGAGTTCATATTGGCCGATGCTCGATCAATAAATCCATCACTTTGGATATGAGATGCACGTGCATCAAATACAAACTTGTTTTTCAACAAACCCGTACTGACTTTCCCGGTTGTTTTAAACGTTCCGAAAGATCCGCCTGCCGTAGAAATTTCTGCATAAGGCTTATAGGACATTCCCTGAGTCTGCATAGCAATTGTAGCTCCGAAAGATGCAGCTCCGTTCGTTGAAGTTCCTACTCCGCGCTGAATTTGAACATTCTCAACCGAAGATGCAAAATCGGGCATATTAACCCAGAAAACGGTATGCGACTCCGAATCATTCATCGGAACTCCATTCACTGTGATATTGATACGATTAGCATCGGTCCCTCGTACACGAAATCCCGTGTAGCCAATACCTGTTCCGGCATCAGAAGTCACAATAACCGAGGGTGTTTGCGAGATAAGATAAGGAACATCCTGTCCAAAATTGCGCTTGGCAATTTCCTCCTTCGACAAATTCGTGTATGCAACGGGAGTACCTTTCATCGCTTTTGTAGCTGTCACAACAACTTCGTCCAGATCAATCTGGTTAGC
>JBOFIZ010000152.1:0-1086 GCA_051650425.1 Bacteroidales bacterium | reverse complement strand
TGCTGATAATACTACTAAGTCATTTGCTACAACTGCTGTAAAACCTCCCGCTAATACAGCTAAACATAAAATCATCTTTTTCATAATCAGTAAAAATTTAAGTGGTTATTGTTTCACTTTATAGATATCCAAAGTCTATGCCAAAACAACAAAACACAGTAAATCAACTAATTATAAAACAGAAGACTCTTAAACTGTTGCTTTATGGTGAATATTTCCACATAAACTTGTAGAAGTATTCAGCATACCAACACAGGTAGTTCACATTAAAAATATATCTAATAGATTCATTAAAAGATAAAAACCCTATTCAATTTTCTTAATTCTTATTTTCTGCTGTTCCATATCAGTTCTTAATATTTTACCAAAATCATAGATAGCAATGGAGTCTGTAAAATACTGCCAAAGCTCTGTATTCTTTATATTAGGCAATAATGTCAGAACTTTCGTAGGATTCAATTCCGCTGTCTTTGGAGATGATATAGCAGCATGATAGCTCAACTCATAGGGATAACGGCTCCTGATCAAAAGAATTGATCGATAATTGCGTTCAACTTCCGTCTTGGTTTTACCATGTGTGGAAACGGTAAATATGAACTGTACTGTATTCTTTGGCTGATCAATAAAAAAATGGCTTATATTATCGTATGTATCAACGATTTCAGTAAAGTCCTCATAATAAAGAACGCTATAATCCGGATTGGACGTTACAGTTGTTGTATCTAATTGAATAACGACACGACAGCCCATAGGAAACACGAATCCTTGTTCCTGTGCAATGCTCCGCTCGTTAAATAACAGGCATAAAAAGATTATTAAAGGTATTGGTAAACATCTGCTATTCATATAAAAAAGTGTTTTATCGTTGTGTATCAATAATTACAACAATAAAACACTTCATTAGATAGATTCAAAATACGAATTTATCACTATTTAATTTTTATTTTTTCACAAGCTTCGTTAAGACCTTCTTTCTTTAAGAAACAGCTCAGCTTTTTGTAGATCTTCCGGAGTATCTATACCAATTGTTTCTTCATGAGTTACACCGACCTTAATTCTGTATCCGTTTTCTATCCAGCGTAATTG
>JBOFIZ010000151.1:0-5973 GCA_051650425.1 Bacteroidales bacterium | reverse complement strand
TAATCGTTTGATGGCACCGGCTGCAGGAGAAGGTTTTATAATGGCTTATGCGAGTTCTGTAAGTATGGCAGATTCATTGATTAAGGAGTTCAGGAACTCTGCTGATGTTCTTCTGCAGGCCCGTAAGGAAAGGATGAATCATCAGATAAGCGAATATACTCCATTGAAGAGCAATAATGATACATTGGATCGTGCTTTATCCTGGATTATACTTACAACGGATCAGTTAGTAACGGAACAACAAGGGAAGGGTATTTATGCCGGTTTGCCGTGGTTTAATGAATACTGGGGACGTGATATGTTTATTTCAATGCCCGGAGCAACTCTTGTGACAGGACAATTCGAGACATCCAGAGATATTCTTCGTGATTTCTCGAAGTTTCAGGATCTTGATTCTGCCTCAATTACCTTTGGACGGATCCCGAATAGGGCAAATCTGGATAATATTCTCTACAATACGACAGATGGAACGCCTCGTTTTGTCGTTCAGATCGAAGATTATTTGAAATATTCGGGAGATGTATCATTTTTAGAAGAGATTTATCCGTCAGTGGCTACGAGCATTGATGCGTCAATGAAAAATTATACCGATTCATTAGGTTTTCTGACTCATGCCGATGCTGATACCTGGATGGATGTAAAACGGAACGGGATACCTGGTTCGCCGCGAGGAAACCGGGCGAATGATATTCAGGCATTATGGTATGGTCAGCTGATGGCGGGTATTGAGTTTGCAAAATTGATGAATGATCATCTGCATGTTATCGAATGGACTAATGCGGCCCATAAATTAAAACAAAATTTTGAAGCTAAATACAGTAAGGACATTGAGGATAATATAGCCGATCACTTGAATACGGACGGAACGATGGATATGCAGCTGCGTCCGAATCAGCTTTATACCTATGAGTTGATTAATGATGAGGATAAGAAAATGAGAATTACGAAGCGTGTCTGGGAAGAACTGGTCTATCCGTGGGGCGTTGCTTCATTAAGTCAGGATGATGATGACTTTCATCCTTATCATGAAAACTGGCATTATTATCATAAAGATGATGCATATCATAACGGGACAGTGTGGTTGTGGAACAATGGTATGGCTATGCAGCGTATGATAGAGATGAATCAACAGGATATTGCGTATGAATTATTTAAAAATATGAATAATCAGGCGTTATATCAGGGAGCCGTAGGGTCGTTAGCTGAAAATGCAGATGCTTTACCGAGAGATGGTCAAACCTGGGCTAAAAGATCAGGAACATTTCTTCAGGCATGGAGTAATGCAGAGCAATTACGCGTATGGTATCAATACTTCTTGGGGATACGTCCGGATATGATTCATGGCAGAATTCTTTTGCAACCTAAGATCCCAACGGAATTAAATGAGCTTAATTTCAAAGAAAGAATCGGGAAAGGAACTCTCCAGGGACGTTTTATCCGCAGAGGTTCTAAATCCGAATATGAATACAGGTTGTTGGGTGAATCTGCAAGTGTATCGTTCCATCTGATTCCTTTTCCTCCGGTATTGTTTGAGATGGATTCTGATTACTGTTTGAAAATTAAACAGATGGGTACAGTAATGGAGATAGAATTGTTGGATTCGAAAGGAGCTGTTGTGGAAGTCAAACAATATGAAGTTGATAAAAACCAGGCGGAGGTAAAAGCTGAGCAAGATCAGTTCTTTAAAGGAACTAAGTTTGCAGTACCTCAATTGAATCCGGATTTAAAAGCTTTAAAGACCTATCATAAGGAAGCTTTAACGTATTAAAAAAATAAACTTGCTTTTTAAAAGAGCCTGTACAGTGTTTTCTGTATAGGCTCTTTTTGTTCGTGTACCGGCTATAGGTATGAATTGTTAATGTTTGATGAATGGCAAAACATCGGATATCGTATATTGTTATACTGGAAAGCGACTATAAAAAAGAAGTGTATGTGGAAGAATATATTTGTATTATCAATGGGTTTAGGCCTTACGATATTTCCACTGGCGGCGCAGGATAGAACTATAAATCAGGAAATGTGTGGTACATATATGTTATATCCGATTCCGGAAAAAGGAGAGATCAGTGTGCCACAAGGTTATGAGCCCATATTTATTAATCATGTTGGCAGACACGGATCTCGCTTTCCTGTAAGTAAAGAAGCTCTTGAGTTTGTGAAAGCAGAACTTGAAAAGCAGGGAAAGGAGAATAATCTGACAAAGGATGGTCAGGATTTATTAATAAATACAGACCATATTATAGAGCGGTGTGAGAATAACTGGGGTGAGTTAAGTGTAGTTGGTGCTGAGGAATTGAGTGGTATAGCTCAACGTTTAAGAACTAATTACGGGTCGAAGATTTTTAGAAAAGTAAGATGCTGGGTCGATCCGCAAAACAGGTGCGTAAGTAGTTATGAGCACTTTTTTAAAGGGATCTCAGAGCTGCTTCCGTTTTCACCCGTTATTGATGAAACAAAAATGGTGAGACAAAATAATATACTTAATTTTTTTGTTTCAAATCAGAGTTATGACCGATATAAAAAAAGCGGAAACTGGATTTCGGAATATAAATTATATCAGGATGAGCAACTGTCAGATGTTGATTTGCTGAAGAAGTATCTTAAAGATGATGAGGGGGTGAGCGCCCAGACGAAAAGAACATTCGATTTATCCTTGTTCAGTATTTGGGCAATCAGTCCAAACATACCTTTATCCGATTCTGAAAGACCTCTCATTGATGTTGAGGATTTGAAATCGCTATGGCAAGTACAAAATGCCAGACAATATCTGGAAAAAGGTCCTTCACCTATTGGTGGCGGAATTCAGCAAAATATAAGTATACCATTGCTAAAGCAATTTATAGAAACAGCTGAAGAAAATTTGCGGACAAAAGAATATGGAGCGTTTATGAGATTTGCTCATGCCGAGACAATTATCCCATTCGCGGCCATACTGAAAATACCGGAGGCTTCGGAAGCAACAGATATTACTGCCGATATAGCAAAAATATGGAAAGACTATGATGTTGCGCCGATGGCAGCAAATATAATATGGGTATTCTATCAAAATAATGAAGGTAATGTTTTGGTAAAGATGATGTTGAATGAAAGAGAAGTGGCCTTCCCGATACTGACTGATAATTTTCCATTTTATGAATGGAGCAAGGTTAAACGATATTATCAAGATCTTTATTCATTTTAGTTCGATAATTATATTCTGTGAGCGAAGAGATTTGAAGTATCAATCTCTTCGCTTTCTTTTAATGGATTTATGTAATAATATATAATAGTTTCTTTGATATAATATATTAATTTTGCATTGAATTTAAAAGAAACAGAATACAATGAAAAAATCAGTGAAAGTCATATTGATGGCTACGTTATTATCATGTGGAACAACAATCACAGCTCAGAAAAAAATATTGATGGGTGGTTCCGGCTGGAACAAAATTGTGATAATAGATAAAGATACAAAAACGATAGAGTGGGAGCATCCGATCAATCCGGGCGAGGAGTGCAATTGTGTAGATTATACGAAACAAGGAAATATTTTATACGCATACAGATCAGGTGCGAAATTAATAGATAAAGATAAAAATGTGATTTGGGATTTTCCGGTTAATCCAAAAACAGAAGAGTTGCAAACAGCGAAGCAATTGCCGGACGGAGGTTATTTGCTGGGTATTGCCGGTTCACCGCTACGGGTTGTCGAACTGGATAAAAAAGGCAATAAACGCTTTGAGATAACTTATGATACAGGTATTGCGGATAAGCATGGGCAACTTCGAATCATAGAGAAAACGCCACAGAAAACATACTTGATACCTTTGATGGAAAGTGGAAAGGTGATTGAAATTGATAAAAATGGAACGTTGCTAAATACAATTTCAGTAGCAGGAAATGTGTTTTCAGCCAAGATGTATGGTAAGAATCAAATTCTGGTATCTTGCGGTGATGGACATTGTTATCAGATTTTTGACAGAAAAGGGAATTTAATTAAGCAGATAAAGCAAGATGAATTTGAGAATGTGAAATTGTTATTTGTCGCAGAGATAGCTCCGTGGAAGCGTAATCTGTTTATTACCAACTGGTCAGGTCACTCTTCTCATCAATCGGAGCCGACTCTTATAGAGGTGACTCCTGAAAATGAAATCGTATGGAGCCTGAATGATAAATCGGTATTTAAAAACATATCAAGCATCAAGTTGATACCTTGATTCCTGATGCTGAAACAAAGCTGCTTCACTCATTAAGCGTGAAGCAGCTTTGTTTTTTATAGTCTTACTTCGGTAGTGAAAACTATCCGGACTCTAACGTTTATGTAATTCATTGATTTCTATAAGCTATATATTTTGTAAAAAAGTAGTGAATCTGTTATTAAGTTAATGTATTTTGGTAAATTATACGTAACTTTGCATTAGTAATCGCATAAAAATGAAGAGGTCTAAAAATGAGTAAGATTATTTCTATTGTTGTATTTTTTTGTTTGTTGGTGTCTTGTGTGGGAGTTTCCAAAAAAGAAATGATAGAATTTGATGAGCGTAATCGTGATATCTCTGTTGATGTTTATAAACCTGTGTTTTCGGAATCGTTGATTTTTAATGTTGAATCAGACGGTTATTTTTCAAGAGAAGACATAATAAGATATTTATACGGATCGGCAAAAATCCTGAATAATAAATCTTTCGAGAAAGTATATCTGGCTAAGAAAGGCGAGAAACGCTACTATTTGGAAGGAGACTATTTCAAGCAATTAGGAGCTTGTCAAAAAGATTCGGGGCAGATATTAAATATGATAAGCCGGCTTATAGAGCATACATATACAATGGACGGGCTGCATGCTTTTCCTTGTGCCAAAGCTGGATGGATCTTAGTGAAATCTCAACGTATGGAGTATTTTGATGACTTGATAAGTGAATTGAGAGAAAAATGATATAAAGGCAGATAAACAGAGTTTCTATTTATCTGCCTTTTTGTTTTATTTAAGAATGATCTCTTTAGAGAATTCTAGCGGACCTAATTTCGGCATAAGATTCATTATCTGATTTGTTCGTTTCAGCATATATGCAGAAGGTTGAGCTGAATTAAAACGAATCGGATTAGGTAAAGATGATGCGATCAGTGCAGCCTGACGTTTCGTTAACTTTTTAGCCGTAGTATGGAAGTTGTTCTCTGCTACAGCTTGAACGCCATATATCCCTTTACCCATTTCAATAGAATTAAGATAAACCGTAATAATTCGTTCTTTACTCCAGAATAATTCGATAAGTAGCGTAAAGTAGGCTTCGAAACCTTTACGTATAAATGAGTGGCCAGGCCATAGGAAAACATTTTTTGCCGTTTGTTGTGTTATTGTGCTGGCTCCTCGGGGACGTTTCCTTTTTTCGTTTTCCTTTATTGCCTTTTTTAGCTCGACAAAGTCAAAGCCGTTATGTTGAAGAAACCGGTTGTCTTCAGATGCAATAACAGCCCGGACTATGTTGGGGGATATCTGGTCAAACGCAACCCAGTCGTGCTTGAGTTTAGGCATTTCTCCTTTAAATACAGATTCGACGCAGCGAATAAGCATAAGCGGAGTCAGCGGGACTGGAATAAAACGGAATAATAGGACAGATAGAATACTCCATAAGAAGAAAATAACTATAATTCTTTTGATCCAGATGAAAAACTTACGCATAAAATATATTTTTACGTATAAACAATGTGTTCGTTCAAAAGTTCTGAAAGGGGATGATTCTTATGACGTGCATAAAAAAAAGGTTGAAAGCATCACCAGGGATCCGCAAACAACCTTCTTTATAAGTTCGTGTAATATTATTTTAGATCTTCACTGTAATATGCTGCAGGTAATGTGCGGCAGTTGTATTGTGAAGCCATAATTTGTCCATAAGCACCGGCAGAGCGTAATGCGATAAAATCGCCACGATGAGCTTTGTTTATTTCAACGTCTTTGCCGAAACAGTCAGACGATTCGCAAATCGGGCCTACTACTTC
>JBOFIZ010000150.1:0-5238 GCA_051650425.1 Bacteroidales bacterium | reverse complement strand
CCCATTACATCCACACCTTTTTTTAATTCTTTCTGTAAAGGTGCAGATGAACCAGCTACCCATATCTTCAATTCACAATCCGCATCAAACGTTCCTGCAGATTCAACTGCAAAGTGATAAATCGACTTATACGGTATCGAATGGTATTCTTTCTTCGAACCCGTTATCCCTTGCGTATCCTGCATTATTAATCGCTTATTGGTAAAAACCCATTTATCACGAAATATTTTAAATGCAGCCTGTACATCCTCTCCTTCAATTAAGATATCCTGAAACTCCCGTTGCAACTCGTTCGGATTTACCTCAGTCGCATTTCCCATAATATGATCAAAAATACCCATACTGTAATTTTTTAGATTAGTTACTTTGTTGAATAACAAATATAGAGAAAAGAAGCTTGCTACAATAAAAAAAGGATTAAATCTCCGATTATCATCAGAGACTTAATCCTTATCTTTCATAAACTACAAACTTCAAAAATTAAATTCTATCATTGCAATTCAATATCTTTTGACCAATCGCAAGGAATTGAATCAATAGCTGTTTCTTCAGGATAGAAGAATGTACGATATCTGAATTTTTTATCGGTAGGTATTTCCGGAATTGTAATTTCAGATTCATCAGTAACAGCAATAATCTGTTTACCTGACACTCCGTTATATTCGATTTCCATTCCAGCATAACTTTCAGATGGTGTATACCATTCTACCTTAAAACCTTCACTCGATTCTAGCAATTGACTTGATTTCAATAACCTGTTCTTAAGTGTAGCTCTGTACATATCGCCATAAGATGAGGCAAAATGCGGTACTGCCAGTGATCTTTGATTAAAGATATTAAAATTAATTACATTCAAATTATAGTTCGTTTCCGGTAAATCAACTATCAGATCTAAAGAATCTTTTCCACTCTTAAGCTTATTCTTGAGGTCTACTATAATTGAATCCTTATAATTATTATAATAAATAATAGTCTTCTCCAAACGATCACCATTGTTATACCATAATTTTAACTGAATGCGCTCATATCCGGCATTTGCTACTACAGAATCCACTTTTTGCAAGTAAACAATCTCACCTCCTTCTATATAATCCTGATGAATATCTGTATAGGAGTCACAGGATGTGACTGCAAATACAAATGCTAATAACTGAAAAATATATTTTTTCATATTACACCTAATCTTGTTTAGTATTATTATTCTTTTTCGCTTTCCGGACGATCATCACCAAATAGCTGTACTTCAGACAAACGTCCCCCTTCACTACCTGCACCTCCGCCCTGGAATGCTTCAACAACCTTAAAGCACAAAGCTCTATATTGAGGCATCGGATCTTTTAATGGTAGAATAAATTCATGCCCTCTGTTTTTCGCTACATCAAAATCCTCTTCTGATAAATTATTATCACTGTTATACCACTTACCTGAAGGCATCTTGATTTCACATAACATAATAAACTCCCATGAATCACTCGTTGCAGGGTCCCCGGATTTAGGATTCGCTTCTGTTGAACCATATAGCTCTACTTTACGAGCATTTGATCCAAAATAATAATGCGAATAATTCGTTGCTCCCCAGGCAAATTGCCATAGTACAATACGTGATAATGCCGTCGGATTTGTTAAACGGATTGCGCTCCAGTGGGGTGTTACCGGATTCGTAGTCGGCCAGTGAATATCTCCCCATCCCGGTGCCGAAGTCTCTCCATCAAACCAGCGATACATAAAGTTATAATCGGGTATATTATGAAAGTACTCACTTGGCATATAGGTAAAATGCTCTACTTTTTTCTCAAACAGAGGAGTTACAGAATAGCTCATCTTTTCTGTATAATTATCCCATCTATCTCTGAACTGGAAGATATAATCTGATTTCTCAGCTTTCTCTCCACGGATTGTTATCAATGGATTAGCCTGATCTGTATAATATTGTTCGATCAAAAGTGTATCATTACCGTCTACCCTTGAGATAAATGTTGCTATCGGACGTCTATCTACATTTTTGAAAGATATTTGCATTCCACCGAAATCAGGACTCACCTTCAATGTTTCCTTTACACTTGACAGAGGACTCTTATTCGGAAGAATTTCCAAAACATAGGGTACCGAATAATTATCAGAGTTATCAATTACTGATAATTGTATATTCTTTGGAGTTTCTGTCGAATATCCTTCGACAACAATCGAATCTGAAAGGAAAGATCCTCGTACAACAATTTCTTTACCTGTCTCTAACTGATACTTAGCTTCGATACCACGAATATTTTGTATTTGAGGAGTTCTGTATTTAATTACAGCTCCTCCCGATATCGGTCTCCAGCTAACATCCTCTGCTGATAAAGCAGGAGGTGCCTGATTTGTTAATTTCTGAGGGAGCTTATTATCATCTTCACACGAGAATAATAAGCCACAAAATGCTACCAACAAGGGGTATATATATGCTTTTCTTTTCATATATGCTTTTATTTATTAATTGAATAATTACCAACCTTTAGCCTGAACTAAGTGTGGGTTTTTAATCATTGTATTTACATTTATCGGCCACAAATAATCTTTGTAGGTAAATGTTAATACTTTTTTTACCTCTTCTACATAGAACTCTTCCGGTGTATCTGCATTAGAGTTCCAACCATAAAGAATTTTATTTGATTGTGCATGTAATGTCATCCAACGACGGGAATCCCAGAAGTTGTGCCCTTCAAAAGCTAATTCAATATCGCGTTCCTGACGAATAATTTCACGAAGACCTTCTTTTGAACCTGGCTTAGCTGGATTTAATGATTTTGACCAAGTCTCAACTACACCTTTCAAACCTGCTCTTTTACGAACCTCATCAATATATTGAATTGCATCACCTTCCGGATTACCAGCCTCATTCGCTGCTTCCGCGTACATTAGATAAAGATCTGCCAAACGGATACGTGGAAATGGATAACGAATAGAAGTAAATACAGCCGATGAGGATGTTCCCGTTAGTGATGTTTCAGGGTTAACTAATTTTTTCGCTCTCATCCCAGTTTTTGATCCCCATTCAGACAAACTACCTGTCGTATTAGCTGATTCACCCATATAGAAACGAACGATATGAAAATTCTCACCTTGTTGTCCGTTGCCATACCATTTCGCACGATTAAATGCAATCGATGAATAATAACGTGGTTCACGAGAAAGATTAAACTCACAATTGATTGAATTCGGATCAACATAAGGAGCCTCTTCTTCTGTCGGCATACGTAAGCTAGCTATATTTTTCCCTGCCCAAGCCGGATCTTCTTCAATTGGCAAACCATTCGATGTGTAGAATTTCTCTGCTGTATTCAATGTAACATCATAAGACGGAAATAAAAGTCCGCCGGAAGTATTTAAAGCTACTCCATTGAAGTTCACAATAGCTCCCAATTGTATTTGATGTGTATTATTTGTGTTTCCGCTCGGAACTGCTCCCCAAATTAATTCATCAATCCAGTCACGGCTTGTTATTCCTCCGCGAATAGTCAAATCTTCCAAACGAGCTTTTGACATTGAGGATGACTCATAAGTATAAAGCTTAACACCTGCTTCATGTGAAACCTCGATCGCTTCTTTTGCTGCCAGACGTGCCGCTTCCCATTTTTCGTCACTGTAAGGACTCAATAGTTTTTTTCCGTCATTATTTGTCCAGTCTGCCAAATACTGATTTCCATTAAACAATGGGCTTGCTGCCAGCAATAAAACTTTAGCTTTGATCGTACGTGCAATAGGTTGGGTAAAACGACCTAATTCTTCAGCTCTGTTACTTATATAAAGAGGTAACTTTGGAGCAGCTTCATCTAATAAACCAGTAGCAAAAGCAACACACTCATCCATAGAGTTACGAGATTTACGAATTTCTTCCGGATCTGCATCAATCGGATACTCTTTATCTATAATAGGAACGGGACCATATTGGCGTAGCAAACAGAAATAAGAGTAAGCAATAATCACTTTGGTTTCGGCAATCCATCTTTCTTTCAATGCTGGATTAAGACCTAATACTTTTTCTACATTTTTCTGAAAAACATAACATTTACGAATAGTCTGAAATAATGGAGTACCACCATTCCCCCCTGAGTAATTATCTACATAAGGCGAATTAGAATTTTGATAACCATCTTTAATCCGAAATGGAGTTTTAAAGGGCGCATCAATCCATGAATAAGGAGTACCTTGCCAGAATTCGTTTGAACCCGTCATTGCAGGATCTATATTAGTGTTATATTCTTGCGGTAACCCTGCATAGCAAGTAAAAAGATATCGTTGTGCTGTTTGCTCATCAGCAAAAGCATGATCTATTGTCGATACATTGTCCGGGATAACATCCAGGTAATTACATGCAGAATTACACAGTGTTAACAAGACAAGTAGGAATATATTTATATGTTTCATTGTGCTGTGTTTTAATTGTTAGAATGCAACTTGTAAACCAATATTGAATACGCGTTGTAGTGGATATCCTAATCCATTTCCTGCCATCTCCGGATCCCAAAGCTTGAAACTACTCAAAGCAAATAGGTTAGACGCAGTTGCATAGATTCTTAATTGAGACATGTGTATTTTTCTCAATGTATTCTGAGGTACATTATAACCAACCTCTACAGATTTCAAACGTAAGAAAGATCCGTTTCTCATAAACCAGGTACTCAACTGATTATTATTCTCTATTGTACGTGATGACAAACGCGGCCATAATGCATAGATATTCTGATTTGTTTCTGACCAATGGTCTTTTGCATAAATATCTAACAATGCATTATTTTCCACCAATCCATCTCCATTCGGATCAATAAATGGTGCTGTTGCATTCTGATCAATCCAGAATGAAGAACGACCTGAACCCTGAAAGAAGGCTGAAACATCAAAATTCTTAAAGCCTGCAGAAAAACCAAAACCATAAATAATCTCCGGCGTAGTCGGATGTCCGATTGGCACTCTGTCTTTAAAGTTGATTACACCATCTTCATTAACATCACGGTATTTAATATCTCCCGGCTTATAATCCCCAAACTGCTTTGGTGAATTTTTCACATCATTATCATCGATAAATAAGCGTTCCGCAATATATCCCCATTCTTGTGTAATAGGCTGACCAATTCGGGATAACCAAGGCGCATCCGGATAATTTGGTTCCTCAAATTGTGTATAGGTACCTCTGGCATAAGTGAAGTTAGCTCTCATTTGCAACCACATTCCATTGCTGAAAAACTTATTATAATCCATCGA
>JBOFIZ010000149.1:0-1126 GCA_051650425.1 Bacteroidales bacterium | reverse complement strand
TCAATTGAGGCTTATTATTTTTTGGATAAGAGACAAAACCACGAAAAGCACCAAACAATTCTCCCGGCTCATTACCATTAATATCCTGATATTTTGTATAAATTTCTTTCAATAGCTCATTATCATTAAATTTAAATCGTTCACCCGTTGCACAATCTTCGAAATAGGCCGAATCATCTGTAAAAACAAAATAACCGCAATAATAAAAATCATGCGTTTCCTCCTTCTCCACCTCTTCTGTAAAAGCCGGAATCTCAGGGGCTGGTTTGGGTTTCGATGAACAAGAGCAAGTAAGTCCTCCTAATATTACTGACACACTTAAGTGCAGAATGCTTTTCATATTCATAACTCTCTATTAGTTTAAAGAAAATATTTCTTATTTTGAATTTGATTTTATAACAAACAGAGAGGAAAAAGTATCAAAAAAGAGTAGTTAAATTAAGCTACTAATTTAAATTGTGTTTCAGTGTCCGAGTCTGCCTGAGTGGTTTATAAAGTTTTACTATATTTGCAATCTTATTTGACTAACTACAAACATGGATTTTAAATTACAATACACAGACGAAAACTCAAACGCACGCGCGGGTGAGATTACAACCGACCACGGTCAAATCCTGACTCCTATCTTTATGCCGGTAGGAACTGTCGGATCCGTGAAGGCTGTACATATGCAGGAGCTTAAGGAAGATATTAAGGCTCAGATCATTTTAGGTAACACCTATCACTTATATCTGCGTCCGGGATTAGAGATTCTTGAAAAGGCCGGCGGTTTACATAAATTCGGCGGATGGGATAAACCGATTCTTACTGACAGCGGTGGATTTCAGGTTTTTTCTTTATCGGCTATCCGTAAACTAAAAGAAGAAGGTGCCGAATTCCGTTCACATATTGATGGCTCTAAGCATTTCTTTACTCCGGAAAACGTAGTAGATATTCAACGTACGATAGGAGCGGATATTATGATGGCTTTTGACGAATGTCCTCCGGGAACCTCAGATTATAACTACTCTAAAAAATCACTTGGACTTACTCAACGCTGGTTAGAAAGAGGATTGAAGAGATTCAACGAAACTGAAGACAAATACGGATATCGTCAAACATTCTTCCCGATCGTTCAGGGATGTAC
>JBOFIZ010000148.1:0-1109 GCA_051650425.1 Bacteroidales bacterium | reverse complement strand
TTCATAGTCAGGTTTACAAGACTAAGGAATACTCACAATTCAAATTAGACAGTGAGTATAATCGTGATGTTAATGCTAATCACGTTAAGAAGATTAAGGAAAGTCTAAAGAAGTTTGGAGACTTTGGAGAGTGTTTTCCCATTGTAGTTGATGAGACTGGTAGGATTGTAGATGGTCAGCATAGGTTTAGTGCAAGGAAAGAACTTGGACTAACTATCTACTACATTCAATCAACAGAGCTTGATTCTACTAAGTTAGGAGGAATCAATGATGCTATTGCTAAATGGAAGCCTGAATCATTTATCAAGGTGGCAAAAAATAACCCTTATGTTAAATGGATTACAGAAGAAATAATCCCTTATATTCCTAGAAAGATAAAACCTTTTGGGAGGTTAGCTAAAAGATTAGACGTCAGTAAACAAGTATTATTGACAGGGACATCTGAAGATAGAAAATATAATCTATTAGTAGCAAGAACACCTCTGTTCATTAAATACGCCAATATACTGGAGAATAAAATGACTGATTTTAATGATGTTACTACAAGTGTAGATTATTTGTTGCTGTTTGCTCTTAAACTTACTAAATTTGGAGTGCATGAAGATTTGATTATCTCAGGCACTTACAATGAGATAATGTCAGACTTGTATTCTAAGAATCTAATCAAATAACCATAGAGGGAGAAATCCCTCTATTTCTATCCTTATGACAATAGAAACTAAATTTAACATTGGTGATACTGTTTGGTATTTATATGATAACAAGGTATTACAAGGAGTTATAGTTCATATTGAACTCCAAATAGATGGTAATGATTCTTATGAGGAGAAATGCCACATTAAAGCTGAACATCATCAAAGGCAATATATGTATTATGCAGAAAAGCTATTCCCATCAAAAGAAGAACTACTAAAATCTTTGTAATATGAAAGCAGTAGAAATTGTAACAATCAAGTCTTTCTCTCCAATATTTAAGAATGGAGAAGAGGCTAGTAGAATCCAAATAGTTCAATTAGAGGAACTTGGATTTGAAGTGGTAGCCCAGAAGGGATTATACCAAGTAGGAGATAAGGCAGTATTCATTCACCCTGATTATTGCTTATCAGATA
>JBOFIZ010000147.1:0-6995 GCA_051650425.1 Bacteroidales bacterium | reverse complement strand
GAGATATATGATTTATAATTTTTCATTTGAATCTAATTTTTTAAAAGATCTGTTTATCTTTTAGATAGTTGTTTTTGAAATAATTATCAAGTCGTATGAATACGAATTAGAAATTCACACGAATACCTGTTGCCCAAGTTGGTCCAAATCCGTAGTATACAAGAGCAGTTGCTGCGTTGTGACCAGCACCGTCTCTCGCATCAGCAATGTAATTCGTATTTGTTACGTTGTAAGCATTACCAAAGATACGTGCATCTAAACCTGCAATTTTCATGCTATAGCTGATACCTAAATCCAATGTTGCAAAGTTTGGCATTCTCCAAGAGTCAACATCATCTTCTGGTTTTGTACGGTTTGTCGGGTCAAAGTCTGCATAGTTTTTACCTGCCCAAGTCCAGTCTGCAGAAAGACGAAGGTTTTTGAAAGGATTCCAGTTTACACCTAACGCAGCTGTCATTTGAGCTGAGTTACCTACGTGTACACCTTTAATATATGCATTGTAAGTTCCAACAGGTTTTTGATTTTCATCATACATTGTAAACTCAACATTGTCCATCCATGTCCAGTCACCGAATGAGAACATAGCTGTCAGGTCAAGGTTATGCAAAGGTTTGTATTTACCTTCTACCTCTACACCCCAGTGTTGTGCATTTACACCCGGAATGTTTGCTGTATACTGACCAAAGCTTTTAACCAAACCTTTGTCTCTCCACTGAGTATAGTAACCGTTCACAGTTACATTCATATTTTTGCTACGATATTCGTAACCACCCTCAATTGTTCCTACTTTCTCACTTTTCACACCTTTATTTAATTCGATGCTGAAGTTTTTAAATACGTTACGGAAGTTAGGAGCACGCGTAAACCATCCACCGTTAATGAATGCATTATGGTGCTGGCTAAAACGATAGTTGAAACCACCTTTAATACTATATGGTTGGAAACTTACATAGTTAGAAACTTGTTTTCCGTCAACCGGAGCCAAGCCAGGAACGTGATTACGATCTGACTGATTTGTAACCGAAGCAGAAATAAATGCAGAATAATTATCAGTAGTATATTCAGCTTGTCCGAAAACACCAGCCCAGATAACTTCACCTGTGTTATCGAAACCTACGATATCACCTTTATACAATGGAGTAGAAGAAGATGTTCCATAAACAGGAGATGGATCAAGGAAATATTCACCACCTAACAGGTCTGTGATTTCTTGTGTGTGACGACCTCTGTAGTAACGACCGTCAAAACCTGCAGAAACATTTAATTTTTCCCAAATAGTCGTATTGTAAGTACTTAAAATACCATACCAGTTATGCGAGTTAACCGCATTTGTAAATACAGCCTGAGAACCTGTCAAAGATTCTTTGTTAGCCTGGAAAACTGCATCATAATCCAATAATCCGGTTTCTGTTAATTTAGTTTCCGGATAAGGAAAACCTGTGTTATTGTTAATTGCTAACCAGTTTTTTTGCGGACCATATGTTTGACGACCACCACCTGATGCGATAGAAGCATAAGCTACAGTCGACAAAGATGATTTTTCGTTGATATTCCAGAAGTGATTCAATGAAAGAACCGGTTTGTGGTATTCATTATATCCGTAAGCACCACCTGTAATTTCACCATTAAGAAGACCGTAACCTAAGTTCATACGACGACCATCCTGGTTTGTGCGGTATTGCTCAATTGTATAAGCAGTACTACGTTTGTTGTGCCATTGCGGAGCACCGAAAGCAGAGAATGATAAGCGGTGATCCTGCCCAATCATTTTCGATACATTCGCAAAATATGTATAAGCTTCGAAGTTACTTCCTTTTACATAACCATCACCAGAGTTACGGCTACCTGCCAAAGTCACAGCCCATCCGTTAGACATCAAACCTGTAGAAACATTGAAACCAAATTTCAATTGAGCATCATTCCCAATACTTGTATAAAGGCTACCGCCTTCTTTAGCATCAGTACTTTTTGTAATGATATTCATTGTACCTCCTACAGAAGAAATACCCATTTTAGAAGCACCTAAACCACGTTGAATCTGAATTTGTTGTGTTACATCAGAAAGGCCTGCCCAGTTTGACCAGTAGAATTTTCCATTCTCCATGTCATTTGCCGGCATACCATTGATCAACATACCAATGTTTTCAGAACCGAAACCACGAAGTGAGATACGAGACTCACCAAAACCACCATTACCTTTTGTTGCATAGATAGATGGAGTTGATTTCATAATTTCAGGGAACTCCTGGTTTCCTAATTTGTTTTCAATAACGTCAACTTTTACGTCTGATAATGCTATCGGAGTCATACGGTCCCGACGCACAATAGAAGCAGTAACATTAACGTCTTTCATACCGATTGTTGCCGGTTCAAGATAAATTTTCCCTAAGTCAGTTTTTGAGTTAGTGAAAGAAAGCACCTGAGCCACATATCCCATGTAGCTGATTTGAACTTTGCGAACCGATGATTTAGCAAAATTCAGACTGAAGTTACCATCTAAATCGGTTACAGTACCGATAGATGTTCCCTCTAAAAGGACAGTAGCACCAATGATCGGATCTTTTGTGTCTTTATCAAAGACTTGTCCCGAAACTACATCCTTAGCCATCAAAGAGGTAAAAGTACCTAGGCATAAAAGAAAAAGAAGAAACGCTTTTCTTTTCATAAGTGAATTGAGTTGATTAGATATTTGATTGAGAATAAATATTCGATTAGAAATAATACATAAGTATTGCAACCGAAGACTCTATTAAAAACAGATTCTTGGCCAGCATGCAAACTTCTAAATGTAAGAAAAGATTGTACGGACATTCTGCACTATGTTTAAATAATTCAGACTCTTAGCTACTTCTGATAATTGTGTTCGCAAAGAGAATAAACCATGTATTTTCGTAATACTATGCAAATATACAATATAATTCACAATATATACAGATATTAATATTTCATTTTTATTACAAAAACAAGAGCATCGTTACATCCCCCATCCAATAAGCAAAGCAGCAAAAAATTACTACTCATAAACTTCATTTTTCATCCTTATTACATTGAGACAACAAATAAAATAACGTTTAAACAAAGACAGGCGACTATAATCAATCTTCGTAAAGATCAATTATAGTCGCCTGCTATTTAGACGAAGTTATTAACAATTTGTTGAAAACTCCTTTTCATTGCATTTCTGATTAGAAGATATATTTAACTCCTAATTGAGCTCTCCAGCGAGAATCATAATCAGAAATACCGATCCAAGACTTGTTCGGATCTGTATTAAACTGGAATTCCGGAGTATTTGTACCATCTACAGACATTACACTAAGTGGGTTATGATTGAATCCCGGGCGATAGTATAATCCCCAAGCACGATTAAGCAAGTTACCCACATTCAGAATATCCAGAGAAACCTGAATTGTATTTCTTCCGAAAATAAAATCCTGAGCTACACGGAAATCGAAATGATGCTCGAATGGTGCATGCATCGCATTACGCTGAGCAATTTTTCCACGAATCTTTTTCAAATCCTTATGATTACCGATAAACTCTTTCAAATTTGCTTTTTGAGCATCAGCTGACAATGTATTCGTCGGTCTGAATTTCATCTGATCAATTTCTGCATCCGTAGGCACATACATCAAGTCATTACCACGAATTCCATCACCATTGATATCTCCGTTATAAATCATTGAGTAGTTAGCTCCTGTATTACCCGAATAAATCAAAGACACAGATGTTCTGAAATTCTTTGCATAAGCTTTCGAATAAGTTGCAGCTGACAATACACGATGACGATTATCGTAATCTGTATATGAAACCTCCGGTGTATTCGGACCTGCATACTGCTCATTATACTGCCAGTTTGAGTAAGCTACACTACCCGATCCGTCAATCACACCTTTAGATTCACCTAATGTATAAGAAGCCATCAGATCTAAACCGAAATTGAATGATTTCTCAAATTTAGCAGATACATTATACGTATATCCTTTGTTTGTATTTTCAAGCAACATGATATTCGTAAAATTCTCGTTACGCTCTTTATTAACCATCGGACGGTTGTCGCCAAAGTTATTTAATGACTCACCCGTCTCTTGTACCAACAGATTGCGGTAATTAATATCATTAAGATTCTTTGTATATAACCCTTCAAATGTAGCACGAATACCACCTGGTAATAATTGTTCGAATGCTAAATTCGCACGCATTACCTGAGGGAATTTGAAGTTTCTTGTAACTAGATTAACCTCTGTTGTTTTAACACCTTCACCTCTGTACTGATTATTTACATCAGCATTAAACTTAAAGTCTGACGGGAATGGATTTTTTGCATCATATTGATATTTTGCATACTCGATACCCGTATTCTGGAATGAGTTTGAAATCCATACAAAAGGAATACGTCCTGAAAAGATACCTAATCCCCCGCGTAAAACAGACGAACGATCCTGCGTCATATTCCATCTGAAACCTGCTCTTGGTGAGAACAGTGGAGTAGACTTAGGCATAGTCTGATTTACATAACCATATTGTTTAGCAATATCCGAATTATTAAATGCCTCGTTTGCACGTGGTTTATCAATAAACACCGGAATATCCATACGAACGCCATAAGTCAAACGGAAACGATCCGTTACATCCCATTGATCCTGTGCATAAAACCCTAACTGCGCCGCTGCAAAACGAGGAGCCCAATCCGGACGTCCTGTAATCTCTTCACGAGCGTGACCATAATAATATTGCTCCGGCATAACTTCATTCGCTGTTCCGATTGATAAGAAATCATCCAGAGAGCTATATGTATAAGACCCGTAAAGATTACGGATATACAAATTCTCAAGAAGGAACAACTCATTGTGAGTACCAAATGTAAGACTGTGCTTACCAATATTCCAGTTAAAGTTATCTGTCAACGTGATAATATCCTGCTCTAATGCATTCGCACCCGAGTTATCTTCAGTACCCAACTGAATCATACGTCCGCTTGACATTTTAATCTTAACAAACGGGAACGGATTATCAGCTTCTAGTGTACGTTGGTCACGAACACGCGTATAACCTACACGGAATTCATTATTCATACGGCTGTTCAATTGTGAGTTCAATTCTCCAACCAATGAATGCGTCTTATTATTATAGATAAAACCGTTATCATTAAAACGAAGCGTTTTATTTGATCTTGACAGAGACAGATTCTGACCGGTAACAAAGTTGTATCTCAAAGTCATCTTATGCTTATCACTGATATTCCAGTCGATACGCGCAAGTGCTTTTGTTGAATTCATAAATCCGTCACGCGGACCGTATCCACCACCATCATAACCTCCGGTAAGTTCTTTTACCTTATTTACTACCATATCCGCTTCTTCTTTTGTAATCTGTGAATCGTTCTCACCAATCACTCCATCAGTAGCCACATTGTAAGCTAACGGATTTGCTTTTCTTTGTTGCTCTGCATTCACAAAGAAGAATAATTTATTCTTAAGTAAAGCACCTCCTAACGAAATACCATACTGTGCATCATACTGACGAGATAATTTCTCTCTATGCTCAATATCTGCACCTGCAGTCGTTCCCGCTAATGCCTGATTATTTCCGTAAGCGTACACGCTTGCTTTAAAATCATTTGTTCCGGATTTTGTAACCGCATTCACACCACCACCGGTAAAACCACTTTGACGAACATCAAAGGGTGCAATAACCACCTGAATTTCTTCGATAGCATCCAATGAAATCGGTTGAGATCCGGCTTGTGAACCATTTGTTCCACTTGCAGACAAACCAAACACATCATTATTTACAGCACCGTCAATCTGGAAACTGTTATAACGATTATTAGCACCCGCAAAAGACATACCATTACCTGATGGTGACGCCTGAGGTACTAAACGCGTAAAATCATTTAAACTGCGAGAGATTGTTGGCATCTGAGATAATTTCTCTTGATTAATGTTACTTGCCGATCCTGTTCTTTGTGAATTAAATCCAGCTTTAGCAACAACCATAGCCTCTCCCAATTGTACTCTTTGCTCTCCAAGTTTAATATCCATTGTAATGGTTTCACCTAAAGGCAATTTTAAGTCAGTGAACTCTTCTGTATTATAACCAACATAAGAAATAGTTAGTTTGTATGGACCTCCGGGACGCATACCCACCAATTGAAAACGTCCGTCCAAATCCGTAATAGTACCGTAAGAAGAACCTGTCGGAATATGGATAGCTACCACAGAAGCACCTATCAACTCCTCTCTTCCATCAGTAATCTTACCGTTAAGACCAGATGTTGTAACCTGAGCAAATGCCGAACCGATGACAAGCATTAAGCATGTCATAAGCGCACACAAACGAGCTTTTTGTCTCATAAAATGAAAAATGATAATTAAAGGATTATAGATTGATTGAAATATATACGTAGAAAAACTCCTCAGAGATTGAGGAATATGTAAAGAAGAACGATCTAAGGATAGCTGAAAAGGAAGATTCAAAAATAGACAGGTAATGTATATAAAAAACGAATATAGGCTTGTTGAAACAAACCTGCTAAAGCGTCTCTTATAATTGCGAAAACCAATAAAGGCAAAGGATTCCCCCCTTCGTCTTGAACTCATATCTAATTTGGTAGTTAAGTTTTTGATTTATGTCTAACTTTCTCTCTTCTGCTAAATCTCCTACAAAGATATGTAAAAATCAAACGTCTTACAAACCCAAAACTAAAATACAGCCCACTTAAAGCCTATACACATATTAACAATCCATTCTTTCAAGCCTCATATTTACTGCTAAACAACATAAATACACTCTAGATAAAGATTTATGTACACACAATTTAATAATTATAATACATCTTTGAATAAAACACGTCATTTTGAATTTAATATAATAACGAAACACTATTAACACTACAAATCATTGTTAATCTATAAAAATCTCAATCGTCGAAATTCATATTTCAAAGAAAAATGAGATCAAACAAAATTATCTATATAAATAAGATGTATTTT
>JBOFIZ010000146.1:0-4608 GCA_051650425.1 Bacteroidales bacterium | reverse complement strand
AAATCTAAAAAACTGGTTCAAAATCCAGGATGGTAAAACAAGTTTTCATGCATTAATTAAAAATACAAAGTAATTATTTTTTAATACTAAGTTATCCCATCATTGATTTGTGAAAATCGATGATGGGATTATTCTTTAGAACGCTGCCTTTTGTTCAAAGCTTACGACCTTATTAGTAACAGGATGCGTAAAACTCAAATATTCTGCATGTAAGTATAATCTATCAGATTTCTTACCATATAATTCATCCCCCCGAATAGGGGTATTCAACCCTTCTACAGCTGCTGCATGTAATCTTAACTGATGAGTTCTTCCTGTCAATGGGTAAAAAGCTATCCGGGTATATGCCGGTCCGGTTGACAAGACTTCATAATAGGTAGTTGCAGGTTTTCCGTTCTCATGATCAACAATTTGTCGGGGTCGATCATAGAAATCGGGAGCAATAGGCAGATTGATTTCACCCATCGTTTTATTTACAACTCCATCCAGAAGGGCAATATATCTTTTCTTTACACTCCGATTTTTAAACTGTGCTTGTAAGTTTTGATGTGCTTCTTTCGTTTTCGCTATAACCAGTAAACCGGATGTAGCCATATCAAGCCTATGGACGATTAATGGTCCTGTTGCATCCGGATATAATTTAGAAATCCTGTCATATACATTATCATGTCCCGATTTACCAGGAACGCTTAACAGTCCGGCAGGCTTACAGACCACGCATAACCACGGATCATCATAAAGGATTTCCATACTCAACTGTTTGGAAAAGTCAGTGGACAACGGGTTAGGTTCAACATTCAGACCCTGCAACATATGTCCAAGTATAGGTTCGCACTTCCCTTTACAAGCCGGATAGAAAAGACCATGCTCTCTGACTTCTGTTTTGGGCGAATCTCCCCACCAAAACTCAGCCATTGCAATCGGGACTAAATCATTGGCATACGCATATTGCAATAATTTAGGTCCTGCACATTCTCCGGCTCCTGCAGGAGGCGTTTTTTGTACGGTATCCGTAAATATTTCTCTTAAACTTTTTGATTCTCCCTTGGCATTCAGAACAGAAAACTGATCAAAAAGCCATTGTTGCAATGTGGCGGATCTTTCTTTACGCTCTTTTTTCCATTGCTGAATTTTATCTTCATACTGACTCAATCGGTTACACATCTCTGCAATCTGCTCCTGCCAGTATTTTTCTTTTCTTTTAAGTTCGGCTTTCTGAAACTGACTTTCTTTGATTAATTCAGCTTCCTCTTCAGAAGACAATTGAGAAGATCTCTTCTGCTCCCTTTCTTTTTTCGAAGCCTTCATCCGGCTTTTAAAAGTATTCAGATCAAGGGTTTTCTCATACTCTAATGATGTCAATGCTTCTTTTAACTGCATAAACCCCTCTGATTGCTGAAAATCTAGAATCGTTTTGTTGATTTCCGATATATTCTTCTCTTCCTTCTTGAAATAACCACCGGGATTCAGTAAATCAAAAACAGGCGGTACAAAATAATCATGCTTATTACTGCCTGCGAGTATTCCTGAAAAAGCAGCGAGAAATCCCAATTCATCATTTTGATCACGAACAACCAAAACCCCGAACATTTTTCCTTTTTCAAGTTCTGATCGCCAGTCATCCCGACATTCTATATACGCTTTCACCTCATCAGATGCCAGTAGCGTCAACCTGTGAGGTGTATAATAAAATGGATACGTAAATTGTTTCGGGCATTCTTCCGAATGAATTAATTCTTTAAAACGATGTAACATAAAAAGCGTGATAAAGGGAGTTGTTTCATTTTTGTATATCACAAAAATAGATAGAATTTTGCTATAACAGCCAAAGTTCTTCAACATCCTTTATCACGCAATAAAACTAGAACAGCTTTATCTGTAAATGTTTTTCAGGGCTTACAATATAATTCTCCACTTCATAAAGGGGAGAATCAGAGGTAGTATTTTTTTGCGGAATCGTTACTAAGACACTTTTCCCGCCGGGAATATCGATAGATGATGGATATCCTTTTATATTTGACAATGATCGTAACTTAACAGGAATATCCGAATGATTGGTCACCTCGACGTAAGTCCTGTCTTTTGTCTCGTAATGAGGTTTTCCTACTGTAACTGAGCCTTCGAACAGCTTGCGTAACAAGTCCTCTTTTCCCATCACCTGACCAAAGAAGTAAATAAATGTGCGCCCTGCAAACATCGCTTCGCGAACAGAATCTTCACTTTTATCTTTCGCCAGAACAATAGTCATCGGACGAAACTGTGTATCATTGATCTCATATAATTTATTTGTCACCCCATGTACATCGGAATTACCGATCAGTGTCAGATTCTTATTCAGGACCCAATCTAAAGCTTCGGGATACCATTCCAACTCATTGAAAACCTCAATCCCATGCATTATTCCCTTTTTATAAAGCTCCTCATGCACATCATGCCAGCGGGTAGAATCAGTCCCCCAACCCGGATGATTCCATAGAACAAATGCATCCTGAGCTTTCGCTTCTTCCATAACTTTCATGAAATCCGGTTGATCAAACTTATCTGCATCTTTAATAAACAAGAGATTAAAATGTCCGGGAGGCATTCCGCGGGTAACTTCAGTTGCTTTGATCAGGACAATATTTTTCTTCTTCGCCTCATCCACAGCTAATTCATAAGAGCGGTTATGAGATAGATTATGATCAGCTTTATGCGGTCGATACTCCAAATGATCTGTTATCGCGATCACATCAAGACCTTCTTCCCAGGCTTCCTGCACTCTGACTGTTGGCCATACACTCCCATCGGAAAACATCGTATGTATATGAAAATCACACTTCAGAGGAATATATCCATCAATCTGAGGGATGGTTATTTCTTTACGCGTAGTACTGTATTCATTGGCTACTTTTATAGCCCGGGGTCTGGTTGCGTTCTGTGCTGAAAGCTGCGTTTGTGTAAGCAGCGAAAAACATGCACAAACATAAATTAATTTTTTCATTGTGTATTATTGGTTAAAAATCCAAGTCTTATCCGTAATCCTGTCATTCCCTCCGAATTGACTACTCAAGGCTGATTGAACATTCTCAGGATTATTGTTATACTCACTTTGCGGATACATCCATCTGTAAGGAACCTGCATTAAATCATTTTTGCGCAGCCTTGGATATCCCGTGCGCTGATATTCGAAAAGTCCGAACCAGCCACCTGCCTGCAAGAAAGACGGAATATATTTTTGCGTAATAATACGCTCAATCTTATCTCCGGTATTCATACTTTTATTATATGCAACAAGTCCTCCGTTAAGATAATTGTCTGCATCAGCTTCTGTGAGATACACTGCAAAGTCTTTTGCATACGTGGCATAAAAGCGAAACGATGCTTTCACTGCTGAATCATAAAGAGCCTTATCATCTCCCTGAATCCATCCACGCACAATACTTTCCGCTAAAATTAATTGTTGTTCGCTAAATCCCAAAAGAATGAAGGGTTCATTTGTCGCATTTTTATAATAACGTGGCTGTGGCTTAGATACCAATCCGTTTGCTGCCTTCGTATTTACTTCGGCATAAGGCTTAATCGGATCTCCTCCATCGTAAGAACTAAAATCATCTATTGGTCTTGCAGCCTCTGCTGCCTTAGGTATCTGTGTAGCTACTGCAAACAAACGAGGATCCTTTCGTTGTGCCAATAGTGCAATATAAGTAGAATCCATATACATTCCGGAACCGAAATCACTATCATTAAAATATGGATATCTATTACTTTGCTGATCCAGATAAATCAACTGGCCGTTATCAGTCTCAGATTCCATAAGAGGTTCTGAAGATACGATCTTTGCAAAAGTCTCAGCTACCGGTAGATTTCCAATCTGGCTTTTCTGAGAAAAAGACATGAGAACCTTCAAACGATAAGCATTTACAAGCTTTCTCCATTTCTTAGCATCCCCGTTATAAATAATATCCCCGGAAATAGGTTCATTTTCATAAACTGTCAAAATCGAATTTGCTTTTTCCAACTCTTTCAAGACAAACAAAAGGACCTCTTCCTGTGAATCATATTTTGGAAAGAATAATGCATCTGTTTCTCCTTTAATAGCTTCACTACATGGTACATTTCCGAAAGTCATTGCCAATCTATAATAATAGTGAGCTTTAAAAAAAGAAGCCAAAGCACGGAATAACGGCTGGTTCGTGCGCAATGCCTCCTCATCCATTTTATATATATTGCGTAAAGATGAGTAATCTCCAAAGTCCCCCCTATTCCATTTATACAATTGAGAAGAACTTTCTCCGTCCGTCTGAACCAATTGACGCATTGCGTACATCGGAGATTTGCCACTATTATTAAATGCTTTATAAGCTATATCTGTCAATAACAATTGAGGATTTGTAGTCGAGGCATTATTCGGATCTACATTCATTTCTGCCAAATCAACGCAGGATACAGTACACAGCAAAAGCAAAAGTGAAATAACGCTATATCTAATTTTCTTTTTCATTCTCGTTTATAAATTTATCGTTGCACTTATTCCTATATATCTGGCCGACGGATCTTGTAAATCACCATCCGATGCACCAAAATCAGGATCCAGATAAGGGGTCTTTTTCCATACTGCCAGATTATTTC
>JBOFIZ010000145.1:0-8549 GCA_051650425.1 Bacteroidales bacterium | reverse complement strand
CCTGCATACTTCCCGATAAATCGAATACTTATCCTATAAACTTCTTATTTCCAAAATATCCATACTCTTATGAATATAATACACCTATTCATACCCTTATTAAGTTATACTCCCATCAATGGAGATTAGGGAACGAAATACAAGCGATCTTTCAGATAAAAACGTAAATTTGCTCTGCAAACTATATTATACATTTATGGGCAAAGGTCAAATCAAAAAATATTTATATCTCTTTATTGGTTGTATTTCATTAGGAATGGGACTACTCGGATTATTCCTGCCGGTACTTCCTACTACTCCATTCCTGCTTTTAACGGCATATTTATTTTACAACAGTGATAAAGTATGGCATGACCGATTAATGAATCATCCGATAACCGGACCAATTATTAAAGATTACACAATCCATAAGTCAATAACCTTCAGAAAGAAAGTTGTTATATTATCTACGTTATGGATAACAATGGTTATAAATATAGTTTGGATTATCTCAAATATCTGGATTCAGGTTTTATTAATGCTAATCAGCGTAGGCGTTACGATACATATTTTACGAATCAAAACAAGAAGAGCCTAAATGTATTCAAATTCTCCATTAATCCATCTACAGATTCTTTTCTTTATACAGCTACCTTAATGTGAGTTATATGATTCCATCAGAAATAAATTATAGTTCTGTAAAACTGTTTATATGTAATATTTGTTTTAGGAATAACATTTAATTATATAACCTAAACTTTAACTATAATGAATAACGAAGTTTTTAATTTTTGGGGTAAAAGCAAATTATGGTGGCTTTTCCTTATTTTGGGTGTTGTAATCGCAGGCGGAGGAATGTGGCTAGCTTCAGCTCCGGTAATCGGATATGAAGTGATTGCGATGATGTTTGGTTGGTTTCTTTTATTTGTTGGTATTACGCAAATAATGATGACAACAACGCTACAAAAGAAACTACATGGGTGGGGCTGGTTCTTAGCAGGAGGTATTATTGATGTCATTATCGCTATTATTCTAATAATGAATCTAGGATTAACTGAGGCATCATTACCTTATATATATGGGTTCCTATTCTTATTTAAAGGAGTTTCTTCTATTACTTCATCCTTCATGATGATGGGAGAATTAAAATACTGGTGGCTTTATCTGATTAATGGTATTATTCTTGTAATTCTAGCCTGGATATTTATTATGCTACCTGTTACGGCAGCATTCACATTAGTATTTATTACTGCTTTCATGATGGTTTATTGGGGTATTAGTTTGGTTTTCTTCTCCTGGGACTTGAAACCAAGCAACAAAGAGTAACAAACAAGGAGTATTTCACTCTATTTATTTACAATATGTCAGATAATAAGACTATATGCTTTAAAACATTAAGCGTATAGTCTTATTTTTTTAGATTATAAAACAATAAATCCGATTTAATGTTTTATATTTAGCCCGATACTATTTAGTATCTACATTGAAATCAAATTAATTTTCACAATAACTATTGCAATTCCATGAACACAGTATCCATTCAAGAGGTAATCGATTGGGTTAAGAGCTTCCATGCTGAAAGTAGTGCAGCTTTAACACCGACAGAAAAAAAGGAACAAAAGAAGTATTCTGTTTTGGTACAAAATCCAAAAGACAAATTTCTATTAAGTAATATGTTGGATGAATCGACTCAGATTCGTAATGATAAGAAATTATCATACATGATTAAAGAGTTGATCGAAGAAAACGGAAATCCTAGTTTCCTCTCAGCATATGACCGTTTTTTATTAACCATGTTTGTTAAAATCGGATATCACTTTGATTCTATAGCGATGCCGATGTTTAAAGATCAAATTAGAAAAGATACAGCTACAGTTATTATAGATGAAGAACGTCCTAAACTTACCGAACATCTGGCCATGAGACGTAAAGAGGGCATTGTGGAGAATATTAACCTTCTTGGAGAAGTTGTTTTAGGAAATAACGAAGCTGATCATAGATACAAACATTATCTGCATGCATTAGAACAAGATGATATAACCTATATATCTATTAAAATTTCCGGCATCTATGCACAGATACATCCACTTAATTACAAGGATGCCAAAAAAGATTTATGCGATCGTTTGGTAACAATCTACCAGAAGGCTATCGATAATCCTTATGTCGATTTTAGTGGTAAAAAACGTCCGAAGTTTGTTAATCTGGATATGGAAGAATACAAAGACACTCATTTAACAATGGATGTCTTTAAGACGGTACTCAGCATGCCTCAATTTAAAAACTATACAGCTGGAATTGTAATTCAGGCCTATTTACCTGATGCATGGGATTTACAATCCGAATTACTTGCATTTGCAAAAGAACGTTTAGCTGATGGCGGAGCTCCATTAAAAATGAGATTGGTTAAGGGTGCTAATCTGCAAATGGAACAAGTTATTTCATCTTTGAAAGGATGGAAAGTACCTGTTTTTGACAATAAAGTATCAGTTGATGCCAATTATTTAAAAATCATAGACAGAGCTTTGGAACCGGATAATATACGCGCGCTCCATGTCGGTGTCGCATCACATAATTTATTTACAATTGGTTACGCAATGCTTTTGAGCCAGAAAAATGATGTCCAATCATATATATCTTTTGAAATGCTGGAAGGAATGGCAAACCATTTAGCAAGAACCATGCGTAAACATGAAAAACAACTAATACTTTACACACCTGTAGTAAAAAGAGAACATTTCTTAAATGCTATTTCTTACTTAGTAAGACGTCTCGATGAGAATACGAGTAAAGATAATTTCTTACGCTATTCTTTCAATCTAAAACCAGGGAACAAGGATTGGGATTTTCTGGTAAATCAGTTTACTACAGCATATACTATGCGTGAAGATATATCAAGTAATCCAAAACGAATCCAGAATCGTAATGAAGTATCAGTTGAACGTGGTGATATGGATCATTTTATCAATGAACCTGATACCGATTTTGATTTGTTACCTCAAAAAGAATGGGTTAAGAATATCATAAAAAAATGGAGACGTACACCTACCGATAAGCCAATTGAAATACCTGTGCAAATTGGCAAAGAGGGATGCTACTCCGAAAAAAAAGGAGAATATGTAGACCGTTGTCAGAAAGACCATATTGTGAACTACAAAATAAATCTGTGCAATGCGGAGCAAATGCAGCAGATTATTGATGTGGCTGACAGAGACGACTCTGGATGGAGAAGTACTTCTTTGGGCGACCGAAAAAAGATTTTAATGAAAACTGCAGACCTGATGAACGCGAAACGCGGTGATTTAATCGGAATTATGGCTGCTGTTACCGGAAAAACATTTATGGAGGGCGATGTTGAAATTTCTGAAGCTGTAGACTTTTGCAGATTCTATCCGCTAAGTATGCTTGATTTTGAAAAACTATCTACAGTATCCTACAAACCGAAAGGTGTAGTGTTAGTTGTATCACCCTGGAACTTTCCATTGGCAATCCCTACGGGAGGCGTAGCGGCTGCTTTAGCCGGTGGTAATACTGTTATTCTTAAACCAGCAACCGTGGCTGCTCCTATTGCATGGGAGTTTGCTCAATGTTTCTGGGATGCGGGAGTACCTAAAGAAGCATTACAGGTTGTATGTTGTGACGGATATGATACACTTTCTGTTCTGACCAAAAGTCCGGTATTAAAACATATTATTCTCACAGGAGGAACAGATACAGCTTTTTCTATTTTAAAAGAGAATCCGAAATGTCCTCTTTCTGCTGAGACCGGCGGTAAAAACACCATTATACTTACGGAGTGTGGTGATCAGGATCATGCTATTCAGAATATCGTAACATCGGCATTCAGCAATGCCGGTCAAAAATGTTCTGCATGCTCTATTTTAATGCTTGAAAAAGGTGTGTACAATGATCCTGTATTCAGAAAAAAATTAAAAGATGCTGTTGAAAGCCTTCAATGCGGATCACCATGGGAATTGAATAACATTGTTGGACCTATGATCACAAACCGTAACGAGAAATTGAGTATCGGTTTACAATTAGAAAATGGCGAAGAATGGTTAGTTCCGCCTGTTTTTATTGATCAAAACAAATACATTCTTAAACCTTGTGTTAAATGGGGTGTTAAGAAAGGGAATTTCACATTCGAAAATGAGCTGTTTGCACCACTCTTATCTGTCGTTTGTATTGACTCACTTGAGCAAGGTATTGAATATGTCAACTCGCTTGAATATGGTCTGACATCCGGACTACAGTCATTAAATAAAGATGAGCGTGCGTTATGGGCAGCTAAGATTGAAGCTGGAAATTTATATATCAACAGAGGTATAACCGGAGCAATTGTAAACAGACAACCGTTTGGCGGAATGAAACGTTCAGCCTTTGGTGGCGGTTTAAAAGCGGGAGGTATAAATTATGTATCCTCATTTGTTCAGTTTACAGAGAAGGTTATCGATAATGCATCCAATGAAACGGTTCCTTATTATCAGGATTTACAAACCCTTTTTTCCGAACAGACTGATGTAAATAGAATTCGACAGGCTATTAAAAGTTATGGAACAAACTATGATACAATTTTCTGTAAAGAAACTGATGTTAACAAGCTTTTAGGTGAACATAACTATGTCCGCTATATTGGTTTGAAAAGCATGTGCTTAAGAGTTATGCCGGATGATAAGCCTATAGATATAGCTTTAATTGCACTGGCTGCAGACGGATGTAAAACACCTTTAACGATTTCCGTTGGCTCTGAATATAAAGATATGGACCGAATAAATCGTATTTCAGAGATTTGCCATGCTAAAGTTGTTGTTGAGAATGAAGATGAATTCGTTGGTAATGCTTCTAATTTTGAACGTCTCAGAACATGCAATTCCAATTACTCTGATAAAATTTATCAAATGGCTGCATCAAATGGAATTTATATTGCATCAAATAAGCCATTGACTGAAGGACGAATTGAATTACTTAATTACCTGAAAGAGCAAAGTTTGTCTTATGAATATCATAGATACGGTAGCTTTATCAGTGAATAAATAAAAAGAATTTAGACTATGATCAAAACAAAAACAGAAATCAGCTTGTTATATAGATAAAGAAACAAGAACAACTCTCTCGTAATGGTCACTACCAAATAGATTGTGGTGTATTCTCACCCTTCTTTGATTCTTAAGACTTAAATTAAGTCTATATACGAAAATTGTGACATTAGTTCTCATTTTATAATGAAATACACAGAGGACCTGTAGAGCTTATACTCGAAAACAGCGGAGAGTTGTTTCTCTTTCAATAAAAGATTTTAAAGTTTTTCATAGTGTAGTATTGTAAATGAAAAAGGAGTCGACCGATTTTAGGCCTACTCCTTTTTTTTATTCTGACATTTGTCTCTCGAACTCTTTCCAAAGTGCATCATTTGGCACAGGCGCTACAATTGTAATCACTTCTTTTGATACAGGATGTGTAAAAATTACTTGTCGTGCGTGAAGGGAAATTCCTCCATCCGGATTAGAACGATCGGCTCCGTATTTTAAATCACCTTTAATCACGCAACCCATTTTAGCCAACTGGCAACGAATCTGATGATGACGCCCTGTTTTCAAATCAACCTCCAATAGGTTGTATCGTTCTGAATGAGCTAGTAATTTATAATTAAGAATTGCCAATTTCGATTTTGGTTTTTCTACATCATAAGCATACGATTTATTTTGCTTTTCGTTGCGTACAAGCCAATGTTTTAATTCTCCTTCTGTATTGGCAGGAGCATTTTTGGTTATAGCCCAATAGGTTTTTTTAATACCTCCATCACGAAACATTTCATTCAAACGTGATAAAGCCTTACTTGTCTTTGCAAATATGACAATACCGCTCACAGGTCTGTCCAGACGATGAGTAACACCACAAAAAACATTCCCCGGTTTGTTATATTTCTCTTTCAACCACGATTTAACAATATCAGAAAGAGGAGTATCACCAGTCTTATCACCTTGAACGATCTCAGATGAATTCTTATTAACAACGATGATATGATTATCTTCGTAAATAACTTCCATATCGCTTTATTACATAAAAAAATTAAGGCTGCTTTGCAAAATACAAAGCAGCCTCAAAGTTATGATTTTTTTTCGAATTACATATTCATACCACCGCAAACATGGATAGTTTGTCCTGTAACATAAGAAGATAAATCAGATGCAAGATAAACACAAGTGTTAGCTACATCTTCCGGTGTTCCGCCACGACGCATAGGAATTGTTGATTCCCATTGTTTACGAACGTCATCAGATAACTGATGAGTCATATCAGTTACGATAAAGCCCGGAGCGATAGAGTTTGCACGGATACCACGAGATCCCAGTTCTTTAGCGATAGATTTAGCTAAACCAATCATACCAGCTTTAGAAGCAGAGTAGTTAGCCTGACCTGCATTACCTGATACACCAACAACAGAGCTCATGTTAATGATACTGCCTGAACGCTGACGCATCATGATAGGAGTCACTGCATGAATAAAGTTAAATGCTGATTTCAGGTTTACATTGATAACCATATCCCATTGAGCTTCGTCCATACGCATCATCAAACCGTCACGTGTAATACCTGCATTGTTAACAAGGATATCAATACGTCCGAATTCTTTGTGAATTTCCTCAACTACTTTATGAGTATCTTCATAGTTTGCTGCATTTGAAGCAAAACCTTTTACTTTAACGCCATAAGCTGCAATTTCAGCTTCTGTTGCTTTTGCATTTTCATCGATATTTAAATCAGTGAAAGCGATATCTGCACCTTCTTGTGCAAAACGTAAAGCGATAGCTTTACCAATTCCGCGAGCTGCACCTGTTACGATCGCAACTTTACCTGTTAATAGTCCCATAGTGTAAATTTATTGAATACTATTTTCTATTTAGTTATAATAAAAATCGCTTTGAAAAACGATTAATCGGACAAATATAAGACTTTATCAGATTCTTACCAAAATACCTCCGCTCGAGTATCCGCCACCAAAAACCGTTAAGCCGATAAAATCACCCGATTTAAACTTATCGATATTTTGCGACAATACTAAAGCTGCACTTGCCGAACCTGTATTTCCAAACTCCTGAATGTTATTCACGAATTTTTCTTCACCCATAGTTAAATGATGTGCCACATTTGACACAATACGCTTATTTGCCTGATGTGTAATAATATAATCCAACTGAGATACCTCCATATCTCTTCTTGAACATACTTTTTCCAGAGCTTCGCACATAAAGCGTGTTGCATTCATAAATACATCTCTTCCATCAGGCATAACAATACCTTCTTCTTTTGGATTCAGGTAAACACCTCCCGGACCTTTACCTACATGCCCCAATCCTCGGGTAAAAACTTCTAAAACTTCCGGTTCGTTCTTTCGTTGTGATTCTTTAGAAAAGAAAGTCGCTACTGCAGCATCACCCCAAAGATGTCCTGAAGTCGGGTCTGTCTGATTACTGTAATACGTATTATGCTCAGCACATACTACTAATGCTTTTGTAGCCTTGCCCATCGCAAAATAACCCTCAACAATTTCAACAGCATTTACGTACGAAGAACATGCTGATGTGATTGCAACACACTGAGCAAGATTCATATCGAAATGTCTTTGGACTTCATGAGCAACTGTTGCCACTGTATCCATCATCGTATATCCCGCAGCAACAATTAAGTCAACCTCTGCTAAAGGATAAGGTAAATTCTTCACTGCATTCTCTACTGCAGCAATTGCCATTGTGTTTACATTCTCATTGGCCCCAGCCTTTGATCTAGTTTCGATTCCGGTTCTTTGTTTAATCCATTCGCCGGTCAATCCATTTACCTCTAAGAAATAGTCGTTATGGACTCTTTCTGTTGGAACATAGTGTCCTAAAGAGTTTAAGAACATAAGTTAATCATTTAATTTTTATTCCGAAAAACACGACGTCAAGGATGTGTTTTCTTATTTCTTTCCTATCAATTCCTAATTCATTAAATGTTCCCTTTATATAAGGCACATCCAGTCCCTTCAGCGAATAATGCAAAACCATTGCCGTGGCATCTACATTTTCTATTCGAAACACACCTGAATCTACGCCTCCACGCAAAATATTGGTTAGTATTTCTACTTCCATTTCGTCAAAATAGCGACGAACATTTTCAACTTTCCAGATATCCCTGAAAAATTTAGCTCTTAATGTACCGTTACGTACAACGGTTCTTTTAACCGCCTCCATTCGGGTAAAGACATATTCAGTTAGTTTCTCATCAGCAGGTAAATTTTGGCTAGCCACCTGCTGCAAGGAGTCTACCAATTGCTTCAGTTCCGATTCAATAACAGCCATATAAACCTCTTCTTTGTCTTTGAAATACGTATAAAGCGTTCTACGCCCCTTATTTGAAGCCTGAGCAATGTCATTCATTGTTGTTTTCTCAACTCCTTGTCGGGCGAAAAGCTGTCTCGCTACATCAATTAAAAGATTCCGTGTTTTTGATACTGCCATGATTAAAACTGCACATTTGATTAAACATTGTGCAAATGTATAAATTATTTCATAAGATCAAATAACAAAGTG
>JBOFIZ010000144.1:0-27861 GCA_051650425.1 Bacteroidales bacterium | reverse complement strand
TGATGGAATACATCAAGAAAGAGGGTAAACTAAATCCTCAACCTCTAAACCAATGGAAATTTATTCCGGAAGAGTGGACTGTTCCGGCTGCAAAACGCGATTATATGCTTATTTTCGGTGAAGAAATGCCGAATTAATCAGTTTTGCTTTTATCTTTAATATGAAAAAGGTTGTTTGAAAGGATATTATCCAATCAAACAACCTTTTTTTATTATACTATCCATTCACCTGTAAAATATAATAAGCGGTGAATTTCTGTTTTTACCAACAATATGATAAGCCTATCGAAAAAGTATTTTTCAGCGATGTATTACTTTCCGTCGGAATCAGATAAGCAGCATCCAATCCGATACCTGCGACTTTTACACCCAGACCGACACTCACGAAAGAAGGAATAAAAGCATCCTTATCAGTATAAGAGTATGCTCCGCGAAAAGCTAACGTTGATTTATAGATATACTCCACACCTGCACCTGCCAGAAAAGAACGATCTTCTTTAGGCTGGAAAAGATAGCCCACTTCGGCTCCTGCTTTCAATTTATGATCCGATGTCATAGCAAAGAAATCATAAGCCCCTCCTAACTTAGCCTGTACGGGCTGAACCAAAGAGGAATACTCATATTTGAATTTCGATCCGATATTGGTTACCGATAAGCCGGCTGTCCAACGATCTAACTGCATTTGTAAATGCACATCCATTCCAAAGGCTGAAGCTTTTTCAGTAAAAATACGAGAGTTGAGATAGCGTAAAGTAACCGCTCCCGAAAGGTAATCAGTTAACAGATAAGCGGCTCCCAAGTCAATAGAGTAATCGTAAGGACGAAAACCGCTCCCACATTCACCGATTTCATCCATCAACAGATAGTCCTTCCAGAAACTATAGCGCGCACCCACTAATAACGAAAGACGGTTATTAACACCATAAAAGCCGGACAAAGCTCCGATATTTACATCTACTCCTGAAGGCATCCACAAAATGTCAGACACTCCTACTCCGAAGCGATCTTCAGAGAAAGCTACAGATGCAGCATTGGAATAAATCGAATAGGCTGAAGATCCGGTTGTCGTTGTGTTATTCCCCAAACTTAAAGAGCGAGGATCATTGCTTACACCCAACATATCCATTTGTGCGTTGGCGAACTGGCTTGTTGCTAACACAGCCAGTATAATTAAAGATCGTTTTATCATAATTTCGTCAGATTGCGTTTAATAGTTTTACCGTTTGCTTCTATTTCTATCTGATACTGACCTGCTTTCAGCTGACTCAGATTAAGCATTTTGGCATTTTTAGATTCTAGTTCAACACCCGAAGACTGATATACCTGGTTTCCACGGGAATTCTTTATACGAACATTTACATCTACCGATGTATCTGCTTCTATGAAAAGATTATCAATTACCGGGTTAGGAAACAGCTTGAACTGAATCTGATTAATATCTACCGAAGACTGGTCTTTCAGACAAGTTACTTTAAACTCTAATTGAAGAGCCGGATTAACCTGATCACTAAATGTCATCTTAATTGTAGAAGTTCCTGAACTAAGTGTATTCAGAATTAAGTAATTTCCATCGATAATCGCTTCGGCTACTTCCGGTTGAGTGGATTCCGCCTTAACTTCGAGTTTATCACCATCAGCATCGGTTACGTATTCTGTCCAATCTATTTTCACAGATTTATTGTATCCAAGAACTTCAATATCAGTCATCGGTTTACCTGTAAAGACTGGAGGATTTTGCTCAGTTATAGTATAAGTAACCTCTTGTTTAGCTTCTCCTCCATAAGGATCCTTTACTACAATTGTAGATTTATAAGTTCCTTGAACTGTTTTTGCCCCATTAAGAAACAATGTAACAATGCCGTTATTATGTACAAATGATTCTGCGTCAGATCCCTTTCTTAACTCCACAACCAGTTTATCTTTATCAGGGTCACTTATATCAAATCGCAACTTAGCTGTACCTGTATTCTTTACAGATATTTCAACTCCATCACGAGCTGATATAACAGGAATTCCGTTCGCTTGTGTTGTTGTAGTCACAATATTTGAAATCTGACTCATATTGCCAGAATAATCAAAAGCCCGCATTCCTATATAATAAGTTGTTCCCGGAAACAGTCCAGTGATTTTCGTTTGCATCTTCGTGCCGGCAGCAGTTGTATATTCTCCAACTTGAATTACCTGAATATCTTTACCCGGATTCTCAAAGTCAACACCTTCTAATGGTTTCTCACTACAGTAAATAGAAAAACCAATATTCGTTGCATCATCCTCATCAACAGGCACAGTCCATTGCAACTCAACTGAGTTATAATTACTTTGCAGAAGGGCTAAATCAGGAATCCTATCAGGAGCGATTGAGCTATTACCTCCTACTGCTCTGTAAATATCTAAGAGCCCCTTTCCTAATAATCCAATATGTCCCGGATTAAAATTATCGACAGGGCGTGTATTATTAAGTAACTTTGCAACTAGTTCTTTTCCACTAACACCGACAACATTATTATTGCTAAGTTCTGAAACAAGCAAAGCAAAAGCACCTGACACATGTGGACACGCCATTGACGATCCCTGCATTCTTTGATATGTATTTCCCGTTGTTGTACTCAGGACTCCCCCTGCCTGGTTTGGTCCATATTCGGATGTTACTTGCCCGCCGGGAGCTGCAATATCAGCCCAGATACCATAATTGGAATAGTATGCTTTTTTATAATCCGGCGCAATCGAAGTTACTGCTACCGCGTCATCACACATTCCGGGTACTGAATATGCACGATTTTCATTTCCTGCAGCAAAAACAACAATTCCTCCTTTTATTGGTCCTGTCTGATTTCCATTTTCATCGACACCTGCATATTTAGTAAAATATTCGATAGCCAGACGGTCAGATTCGGGCACTTCAGTCAAAAGAGGGTATCCCCAACTATTCTGGCTAATAACAGCCCCGTTATCTGCTCCATATTTAATTGCAACCGAACCGTTTGCGCTTCCATTTTCTGTAAATATTTGTGCAGACATAATTTTCACACCGCTAAGTTCAGACCCTTTTCCTCCTGCAAGTCCGGCAACCCCAATACCATTATCATTCTTTGCTGCAATTGTTCCAGCTACGTGGGTACCATGATCATGAGGTATTAGTTGGCCTGACCCCATTACAAAATTATATCCGTAAATATCATCGACATATCCGTTTCCATCATCATCAACGCCTGGTGTTCCATTTAACTCTTTTTCATTGATATACATGTTCTCATGTAAATCTTCATGCCGATAATCCACACCTCCATCAACTACACAAACAATCACATCCGGATTTCCTACCACACTCCTCTCCCATACAGGAAAAACATTCACATCTGCATTCGGTAAATGATTTGGTTTTGTTCCATCATTTTTATAATGCCATTGATCTGCTAATAACGGATCATTGAAAATTAATCCATTATGAATACTATTTTTAGTTGTTAGCTGATTTAAACTAACTTTCAAATCTGGTATAATCGTTGATTGATAATGTTTTATAACCGGAACTTTCTCTACCTTCAAAACGTCTTTGCTCTTTATAAAAGAGTCTGACATTTTTGTTTGTGGAATATCTTTATCAAAGCGAACAACATACCATAAATGCATCCCCATCTCTCTTGTTCGTTTTTCAAATTTACCTGCATAAGGATAAAGTCTTTCTACAGACTCAATCCGATAATCAGTTAATTCTTCAGATAATAATTTACCTACAAACTGGTTGCTTTCCTCTGCATTTTGTGGCAGATTTTCACAAATAGCTTCATTTAATTTTACACGTATAACTCCTTTTTCATAAATAACAGATGACTCAGAAGAGATTTCTTCACTTGGTTCATCCAAAAATAAATCATGCGCTGACTCACAAGAAGCAAATAGCAAACTTGATGCCAATAACGAATATTTAATTGTAGTTCTCATTGATCCTTAATTATTTCTTAAATAGTATAATCTCATTTTCTCCGGGTTGTTGATTGCCTTTTCTCATATTCCGGATATTAGTTATCGATCCCGGAGATCCTGAAAAATCCTGATATACAAACTCACCATCATATCTTCCAGTGACAGTATATCTCACATATTCATTTGCTGTTTCCAGATCAAAGTCAATTACAGTCTTTCCATTTTCTTTTGAGATAGTTATAAATCCACCTGTAATCATTGTTTTACTTTGTGCTGTTTCATAAGCAACAGTATAAAAAGTAAAATTACCGTTATATATACCTTCTTCTATTCCATTTTCACTTGGACTATAAACCGGATATATACCCACAGGAAGTCCATCTGCGAAATTGGTCGATAGTTTTGTTCGCAATTCCAAAACGATATTTAATCCCGTTTGCCCTCTTGAGTCGTAAAACTCTTTATCTTCAAAAGCTAAATCCCATCCGACTTTTTCAGGAGTCTCATTCTCCGGAGCATAATTACGTCCATAATAATTAGCAACCATTTTTGCTCCAACTCCATTAAACACTCTATCTTTATATGGAGGATACGATGCCGAATTTGTAGGCACCAGTCCTGTATATTCTCCTTTATATTCTATTCCATTAACATCAATAGCATTTACAATAACCTTATCCCTTCCATCTGCTAATTTTGAAATTTCTATTTGACCACTTACTAATCTAATTTGTTCTTTCATCTCATAATTCTCATATATACGATGATAAGCAGTGTGAATAGTTCCGGCTTCATAGTTCGTATTTTCACCAATTACGTATTTACCATAAGGTAACCCATTAGTGAATTTTTGATCAGGTCTTGCCATAGCGTCAAATACCCAGCATTCACCATTTCCACCACGACTTTCGGCATACTGTTTATCACCCAGACCTATAAACCAATTCATATTTGGTGAATCATATTGGAATGGCCCATAAAAGTCCGCATTTGCTATTGAGTAATCGCCTGTTTGACTCGGATCGTATATATCTAATTTCCCTGTATATTTAACTATTAGCGTGTTATTATCGGGAAGTGCGTCATCTACAGCTAAAACATCAACCGAATAAGTTCCATCTGAATTCTCTTTAACCTCTACTTTTCCAGCAACAAACGGACTATCCTCTTTAAATTCATTTGGTCCTGTTTGAGATCTCCACCAAGAGTTAAAACCAATACCTCCCATCATAGCTGAACGATATCCTCCTAATGCAGTATTTGCAATTAATGTACGATCATCCATAACAAACTCATAAACTCCCACAGGGTCCTTTTTCTCAAGTTCAGTTATTAATGTGATTGAGAGCCATTCCCCAACACCTTCATGTGGTCCAACAAATTTAAATTGAATATCTTTTTGAGCTATATCAACTCTCCAAACCCGTTTCCCTTCTCTGAAAATATCTCCCTCATCAAATATTACAGCCTGATCATAGTTATCTATCAATAAATCTCTATCAATAGTACTTCCATATATTGAGTTATACATAAAGAAATTTTCTTTTTCAACAGGATAATACGTTATACGTTTATCATTAACTGTTTCTGCTGTTAATGCAACATATAATCCATCCCCATTATCTATAAGCTCTAAGGATCCTTCTATAATATTTTCTTCTTCTTGATTATTTATCATTAAACCTAAAGCTTTGCCTACTCCTATTGTACTTTCAATATTATATAAGCCTAACGGTACTCCTTTTATATAACCTTGATTTTTATCAACGAATAGTTTTAAGTATGCGCAACGGCCTCTACTACCATAAGATGTGGCATAATCCTCATCTTTTAATAATAAATGCCACTCAAAGATTTCCGACTCATATTTTTCGAGACTTAATTCAGTTGCATATACTTGAAAATTACTTTCTTCTGAATACTTGGATTGTTCAACTTGAATTTCTTTTGTTACTTCTCCATTATCAATAGTAATCGTTGCAGTTCTTACTTCATCCGATGGAGTTACGGAAAGTTTTAATGTAGATTCACCAGCCTTTCCGTACGGAGGAGAAATTTGTATCCATTCGGCATTAGAGGTGGCTTTCCATCCTAAGGTTGATGAAAAATTAAGTTCTTGATCACCTCCATCTGCTCCAAATTTTAAAATCGTTTGGGTTTCACCTGGAATATCAATCTGTCCGATAATGTTATCTTTATCTTCTACGCAACTATACGTTAAGATAAGAAACAGCATTCCAAAAAAATACTTCTTCATAAATCAATTGGTTAAATAATAATATAAAATATACACCCTTTAGTGTATTTGTGTTTAATTCATGCGTATTCCCTGATGATATATGTTTTTAAGAAATGAAGTATTTGATGCAAATATATGCTATTTAATCATTACATATATCATAAAATGCTTTATATTTTTTAATAATATTAATTCAATTACCTAAAACAATAAGACTCTCAACCTTTTACAACAGAAATAAAAAATAAATTCCTACAAAAGAAATAAGACATAAACTACAGCAATTAAGAATCAATTAGAAACAAAAACACCCATATTTAAAGCAAAATAACAACACACCTATTATTTATGATACCAAAAAAAATAGAGACACAAACAATGCATCTCTATTACCCTATAGAATATAATTTATATTATTTAATATTCAAATTATCAATTACTTTCTTTACAGAGCCATGAAGCAACAGCAGATCTTTTGCCTGATCATAAGCTATTCCGGTTTCTTCTACAATCATACGTACTCCCCGATCAATAAGCTTCTTATTGGTAAGTTGCATATTTACCATCTTATTGCCTTTCACACGCCCAAGTTTAATCATAACCGAAGTTGTAATCATATTACAAATCATCTTCTGAGCTGTTCCAGACTTCATCCTTGTGCTTCCCGTTACAAATTCGGGACCAACAATAGCCTCTATAGCGATCTCAGCAGCCTGAGATACCGGTGAATTAGGGTTACAGGAAATACCAGCAGTAAGTAATCCTTTTGAGCGTGCTTTTTCCAGCGCGCCTATTACATAAGGAGTTGTTCCTGATGCTGCTATACCTATAACTGTATCTAATTCATTGATCTGATGTTTCTCCAGTTCTGCCCATGCTTTCTCAGCATCATCTTCGGCAGACTCGACCGGATTTCTTAACGCACGGTCTCCTCCCGCAATCAGACCGATCACCCAGGTATTTGGCATTCCAAAAGTAGGAGGTACTTCAGAAGCATCCAGCACTCCTAATCGCCCGCTTGTTCCTGCTCCCAGATAAAAGATACGACCACCCTTTTTCATTCGCTCTACAATACCTGTTACAAGAATTTCAATTTGTGGAATTGTCTGGCGAACGGCCAAAGCTACTTTCTGATCCTCATCATTTATATGATAAAGAATTTCCTCTACGTCCATAGCCTCCAAATTATTATACAATGAAGGCATTTCGGTTATTTTTTTAAATTCATTCATTTCTACATTGGGTTTGTGTGAAACTTAACCAATCCATCCATCGGATTTTTAGCAATACTACCAATAATCATTCCCTGATCTTCAGCAGCAAGCCGAAACAGATCCTCAAAATGGAATGCTACAGATCCGATACAGTTTAAATCAAAACTATCGTAATCATATTGACGGATATTACGTATCAGAAAACTTCCGAATCCTTTATAAACCAATTCAGCAATGGGTGCTTCCGCTATTTCTTCTTTCAGGAAAGGAGTAAACCCGGCTAAAAATCGATTTGGAAAAGGTTGTTTATACACTTTATCCAGGATCATTGCCGGAGTCAGATTAAATCGTTTAAAGAATCGATCAATCAAATATTGGGGCAATTGATTCTTTAAACAATCTGCAACCAGTTGTTTACCCAATGCAGCTCCGCTTCCTTCATCACCCAGAATATAGCCAAGTGGTGAAACATTCTTTACAATCCTTTCCCCGTCATAGAAACAAGAATTTGAACCGGTTCCTAAAATACAAACGATCCCTGGTGTATGCTGACACGAAGCTCTTGCTGCACCGAGCAGATCACTTTCAATGTTTATCGGAGCTGTTGGAAATAATTGCCGTAAAGCCGTTATAACAATCTCTTTCTTATCGTCCGTTGCACACCCGGCACCATAAAAATAAATAGCTGCAACATTAATCTGCAAAATGAAAGGTATTAGTTTCTCATTCAGATTGTCATAAATCTCTTGTGTAGTCTGGAAATAAGGATTTATTCCCGCTGTCTCATATTCGAAAACAGTACCACTTCGATCAACCAGTGCCCAGGCAGTCTTAGTTGATCCGCTATCTGCTATCAGTATCATAAATTTGAGATATTAGTCCTGATTGATTGTATGCTGTTAAATCTTTATATAAATCTTCTTTTTATACAGTCCATAACCTATTACCCAGTTTACCATAATAAAAGCAATCGCAAATAAAAGTGATGCCAGGTACGGATTAATAACAAGAGATAAGATCGATTGATAAATATATCCATGTAAACTTACGATACCTTCGCTTGTTTCAAAACAAATACTTCCGAGTAATATCGAAAGGAATGCACCAAGTACATACATAAAGAGTGGATTTACACCAAAAGCCTCAAAGAAAGATGACCATCTCTTTTTACCGTTAATATCAATAATCCATATCAACAAACCTAAAAACGAAGAAGCCAATCCGCAAGTTACCAATACATAAGTCGGACTCCAGATCTTCTTATTCACAGGACAACCATAACTCAATAATGCTCCGGCAAAGAATAAAATTGTTCCCCAGATAAGCAGTCTTTCTACTTTTTGATGAATATCTGATGTGTTTTTTAATAATTCTCCGGCCATAAAGCCTATTAACACCTGAGCAATACAAGGGATCGTGCTAAGCAATCCTTCCGGATCAAACGGAATTCGGGATCCGTCAGGCAGATATTCTTTATACATATGGTCTGCTCCCCAAAGAGACAAATCCACACGTGCTATAATATTGGTATCAGACAATTCAAATCCGTTTCCATAGTACAAAATAACGAAGTAACTGATCAAAATCAGTACTATTGTTCTCCACAGATACTTCAATGGCACAAAAATAACAATCAGAGATGCAAAGCAATAAGAGAGAGCCAACCGTTGCATAACTCCCAGAATACGGAGATGATCAAAAGAGATCAAACCGTGAAACAGACGTGCCCCAAAACTTTGAGTCGTATCACTGATATTAAAAGCTCCGTAACACAAATTGGCAAACCAGTCTATTGCCAATCCTATTGCAAAAATAATAATAGTACGCTTGATTAACTTTTTCAAAAAAGCGCCCGAGAACTTAAAGTCAAATTTCGACAGAGACATATAGGTCGAGACACCCATAATGAACATAAAAAAAGGAAAAACCAAATCTGTCGGTGTAAGTCCGTTCCAGCTTGCATGTCTCAGCGGAGCATAAATCGCAGACCAGGAACCGGGATTATTGACCATTATCATTCCGGCTATCGTTATCCCTCGTAATACATCTAACGATAATAATCGTTGTTGTTTTTGTGCCATAGATTCAAAGTATCAGGTTAATTTATTATTCGTAAAGCCAATATTTTCTTGAACGTTTTTTAAAAGAATCGTCATCTTTATGCCAGTATGATTTGATATCATCTACCGAGTAATTCTTCGCTAAACGTAAACGGATCTGATTCGTTCCGCATACTTTGTCCCACATATTATTACGTCCTTTTGCTGCAAGATCAAAGAATTTCATATTCGGATTCAATTTGTACATTTCCTGCATCACATAAAACTGAATATCCGATAAAGATGCTTTATCATAGTCAGTCAAATGCACCTGAACACCCTGATATTTCTTTCCTTGTCCTACCGAGTAAAAAGGTTTTAGATGAATCGGACGAAAATGAACACCCGGTAATCCTAATGCATTCAGATTATCTGCCAGTTTATCTGCCGGTATCGAATCAGTTGCAAAAAGCTGGAAAGGTAATGTATAACCTACACCGATAGAGACAATACCCAACTCACCCAGAATTCCCGAAACAGGATAAAAGTCAGAAGAGTGTGGATGTGGAATATGCGGAGAGGCCGCAACCCATTGCAGTCCGGTTTCTGTATATTTCATATCCCTGTTCCATCCTTTCATAGGAACTACCGATAACTTACATTTGCCTTTGATCAGGCCCTCTTCATTAAGCATCTTCGCAAGCTCGCCACAAGTCAATCCATAGATATAGGGTATTTTAAACTGACTCACAAAAGAAGTATAACCATCCTCAACCAAGTTTCCTTCAACTTTTTTTCCTCCTAACGGATTTGGTCTGTCCAATACGATAACCTCTATTCCGTTTTTTGCAGCTGCCTCCATCGCCAATCCAAGTGTGCTTATATAGGTAAAGGAACGACAACCGATATCCTGAATATCATATACCAAAACATCTATTCCCTTCAGCATCTCATCGGTTGGCTTTCGTGTTTTACCATACAAAGAATACACCGGTAATCCGGTCTTCTCATCTTTCGCATTGTCAACTTTATCACCTGCATAAACATCACCCCGCACTCCATGTTCCGGACCGAACAAAGCTACCAGTTTAACATTCGGTGCTTCATTCAGAATATCGATAGTGCTTTTCAGATTACGATCCACTCCCGTCGGGTTAGTTATCAACCCTACGCGTTTCCCTTCCAATAATTTGAATTGCTGATCGCGCAGCACCTCAACCCCCGGTTTCACTTTATGCGAAGCAAATAGTGGAAAACTAAGTATAATTGCAACAAACAACAGTAAAAACTTTCTCATATCTTTGATTCATTATTTTTTACCAAAGGTAGTATCCATACGTTTCATTACCAAATATGAAGCATAGATTCCCGGCAAAGTACACAGACAAACCCACCAAAAGAATTGTGTATATCCCAGATATTCCTGTATCATCCCTGCAAACATTCCAGGTATCATCATCCCCAAAGCCATAAAACCTGTACCAATGGCATAATGAGCCGTCTTAAACTCTCCTTGTGAAATATAAATCAGATAGAGCATATATGCCGTAAATCCGAAACCGTAACCGAATTGCTCAGCCATAACGCACCCTAAAATAATTTCAATCTGTTCTGGCTGGTATGCAGCTAAATAAACATAAAGCAAATCAGGAATATTAATAGCAAAAGCCATCGGCATTATCCATTGTTTAAATCCGTGTCTGGATACAAGCAATCCACCTACAATGCCTCCTGTCAACAGAGCAATGACGCCTAAAGTTCCATATGCAAAACCTACAGTACTTGTTGCCAGCCCCAAACCTCCTGCATCCATATTATCCAATAAGAAAGGGGTTGTCAGCTTACCCAATTGCGCTTCTCCCAATCGATAAGTCAGCAAAAAGAAAAAAATCACAAACAGATCCTTCTTCTGAAAATAAGACGCAAATGTGCGCACGAAATCTTTCATCATCTGAGCCGCATTCAACTCATGATGCTTATAATCTTCTTTCGGTCGGGGTAATACATAACTATTATAGAAAAAAAGACATACGAATAAACCGGCTAATAAATAAAAGATTAAAGACCATGCCAATGGTATTCTTCCTGCCAGCGAAGGAAAAATTATACCTTCCTCTAAAGCACCGGCTATCCAAACCAAGGCTCCTTGTCCGAATAAGGTAGAAAAGCGATAACAGGTATTGCGGATTCCTACAAAAAATGACTGTTCTCCTGTTGTCAGTCCCAGCATATAGAAACCGTCTGCGGCAATATCATGTGTAGCCGAAGCAAAAGCTAGCAACCAGAAAAAAGCTAGTGATACTTGCAGCCAGAATTCCGTAGGTATAAAAAATGCGATACCTGCAAATCCGACAGCAATCAGAGACTGCATCGTGGTTATCCACCATCGCTTGGTCTTTGCCAGATCAATGAAAGGGCTCCACAAGGGTTTTATGACCCAGGGCAGATTCAGCCAGCTGGTATATAAAGCAATATCTGTATTTGAAAGTCCCAGTCGTTTATACATAATAACGGCAATTGTCATAACAGCGACATAGGGAAGCCCTTGTGCAAAATAAAGCGTAGGTATCCAGCTCCAGGCATTCCTTCTTTTATCTGCACGATCCGAATTTATTTGTTGTTCTGTGTTTGTATTCATGGTCCGGTTCTGAATCTGGTTAATATTTTTTTTCGATAGCTGCCGACGGGAAATAATGGTTCAGTATATCTTCATACTCATAACCTTTAACTGCCATAACTGCGGCTCCGATCTGACACAAACCCACACCATGCCCCCATCCGGCTCCCCGGATAATCCATCGCTCTTCAGTTTCTTCAAAAACGATAGCCGAACTATACAAATGATTCTCTGACAACACTTTCCGGATCAGCAGCTCCTTACCTATAGTCATTGTATGTTTATCTCCGCAAATCTTTAATTGCAATACGCGCCCTGACGTTCCCCGCTCGAGCACTTCAAAAGAACGAATATGTCCGAAATCAATCCCTGTATTTTTAGCAATCAAAGCATCCAGTTCAGACTTATCATACACTTGTTTCCATCGATAAAAATCAGTCGTTTCCTGATCATACGTATTAAGAACCTGAGACAAAATATATTTATCGGTCGTATTGCAATAAGCTGCCGGACTTCCGCAAATCCACTTACGTGCCTGCACCTCATCTGTCAGATCCGGTATTGAGGCTAACTCATAACGATTGCCGTCATATACTTTTCGTAAATATTTCTTAGGCACAGGTTCCCAGCAGTTCTGAAACTCTTCAAGCATCCCGCCGCAACATTTGGAGTAACGCGCATCACAAATCTGCCCGTCATGCATCAACACTTCCCCGGCTGTAGCTTCAACCGCTTCTGTTACCAGATCAGAAGCTGCCGACATCCTCGAGATACCCTGATAACGCTGGCAATGATCATCTGCACACACATCGAAATTCGCATGATCTTCTCTGCCCCACCATTTGATCCAACTATCCTCACTGCGAGTATCCGATGAATAAGCTGCTTGTTCATTCGTAGCTTCATTTTTCCGTTTATCAATTTGTGACATCAACCAGCTTCGCGAAATTACAGCATGTGCTTTCAGCAACTCTAAAGCTGAAGTTGCCCGCATTTCAGATGCGATTACCGACTTCAGATAATCTTCCAGCAATAGTATATTTATCGTTACAATCTGATCACCCTCTACAATCAGCTTCAAATCTCCCCGAAAAGTCTGATCTTCTTTTCTTTCCCAATGAAACCCTTTACCTATTATTACCTCTGATAAGGTAAATGAATTACGCGATTGATTTTTAGCCTTCAGATAAATCTCTGTATATTTTTTATCTCCGAAAAGAATTTCTCCTGATTCACACTTCACTTCGTATACACCTTCATAATGTTCTTGTCCGAAAGTGTAAGTCCCTTTCAATGAAAAGGATATTGTCTCTTGTTGTAATATACCAACCTCTATTTTAGGTTCATTCATAATTTACCTCTCCCAGTTTCGTACTTAATTCATTAAATTCAGACACATCGATAATTACCTGATGCAATATATCTTCAAGTTGAATCTTGTCCGTATGGCTGAAATCTTTCTTTAATGGTGTAATAATTATGCCTCCCAGATCAACTGCTCCGGGACTTATCATTCGGTTATTATCGCCTTCCTCAAAATATTGCATTGGACGATGTCTTTGTCTGAGAAACACAGACAATATCCATTCCGAGTCCGTATATTCGCACAACAAATTCATCATCGGCTCACCCTTCCCGCCTGAAACCGGTAAATCCAAAGCAAGTTTCAACATCTGCTCGAACCGGCCTATAATCCAATCTTTATCATTCCCCTTAAAGACTAAAACATGATTAATGGCCTCATTAATCGCATATAAAGAAGTATCCTTCTTTTGGCAGAGCTTTCGTTTATTCATTCCTCTCCATGCTCTTTCAAAAGGCATTTCATCTTTACAGCCTGCCTGAAAATGCATATGATCCGGTGCAGAAGCTCCGCATTCCGGTCCGTTATAAAATAGAGTAAAAGCAGGCAACTGACGAGCCAAATCAAGCATATCTCCGATCCGCCCTTCAATGGATTGTTTCACATGTGCAACAGAAGGAATCGTCAGATGTTTATGAAAGATAGGAAATGGATTGATCAATAATTGATAATCTTGCTTCAGCCCATAAATACCTTTGCCGACATAAATACCTTTTTGCTCCTGAGGCAAATGCTCCTGACACAAAAAACAGCTGCGTTCACGGATACTTTTTGTATCTACTTTAGCCTGCGCAGAAACAAGTCTTGAGGGGTTAAACTGAATCTGATATTCCATTTCAGGAAAACAAATCCGACGTATTTCAACTTGTCTGAGAGATTGATAATTCTTTTTAGCCAAAGCCCACGTTTCTAATTGCTGATTAAACAGTGTTTCAACTTTATCTGCTAATCCTACGGCCGAAGACTCAAATCCATGCCCACCTGATCCATATATGTTTTCCATAGTTTTTTTATTTTGACTGACTCACCATTCTCTTACGCGAAGCCAACTCCCACGTGCGAAGTCTATCCTTATACAGATTATGCGCATTCATTTGTTCAATATTCAAAGATGCATCCGTATTATCTTCCCATCTCCGGCATAAGTAAACGACATCATAAACCCGCCCTATCTGATAATAGCGTGAGAAATACAAACCAAGTGCATAATCTTCTCCATAACTTGTATTGGGTACATTTACTTCCCGTAGAATCGGTGTATAAAAGCCTCTCGGAGCACCTAGTCCGTTAATACGCAAAGCATTGTTTCTCCCATTATCGGGAGTCCATTCCTTATGATCAATCACTCCGGGAGGTATCGTATTCAGATCAAAGTCCGTCATACGATAAGTTCCTACCACCATCGCACAACTCTGTTGATAAAATGCATCTACCATTGTCTGCAATGTTGATTCTCCCGAATAGACATCATCACTATCCAGCTGGATCGCAAACCGTCCGCACTTTTCATGATGAATACCCAGATTCCAGCATCCGCCTATCCCCAAATCTTCACGTTCGGGTATCAGATGAATCACACCGGGCTCATCTTTATATCGCGCTATAATCTCGGATGTTCCATCTGTTGAATGGTTATCAATAATAATCAGATTGTATTTAAAACGAGTAGTTTGTGCCAGTACAGAACGAATGGCATCTTCAATTGTCTTTACACGGTTACGGACAGGAATTATAACTGAGGCTTCATATTCAAAATCAATGGCATCAAATTTAACCGTTCTGAATTCCGGCTTCAGATAAGCACCGACAGCCTTCAGATGCTCAGTACAAGCCTGCTCCATTTCTATTTGCACTTCTCTGTTTTTCGGATCTACGTAATCAAATATCTTTTCGCCCGACTTTCTTAAATCACATTCATACTCCGTATACAGATATTCATTGATATGAATAACCGGAGCCTGTTCCGAAACTTTTAAACGCAGATTATATAATCCTGCATATACATAATTACTCCGGTCGTTTTCATAAACGGATTTCAGCAAAGAAGTCCGGAAAACCTGAACGGAACCGAAATTAAAATCATCACGCAGACTTCCTTCCTGATAATCTATCAGCGGAATCGATTTGCGCATTTCCCGTGTACATTGATAATAATCGGAATAAATCATACCCGCCTGCGTATCATCAGCCACACGTACAAATCGCTCCAATGACAGATATCCGAAATCAAGAAGAGAATATTTAGTACATATCAATGTATAAGCAGCAGATGATTTCGCAGCAATTGTCCGCATAGTTGAGGAGCTGTTCATATGGTCTATATATATAACTTCTCCATATTCGGATGTAAAAGAGGGGTCTGCAGACATAAGAAATATTTGTCCCACACATTCAGACTTTTTCAGGTGAACAAAGGTTGCCACCCAACCCTTATCATTACCTACAGGTATAAAGCAATCTATTTTTTTCATTTGTATCTTCATTTAAAAGGTTTTTCAAAACAGATTCTTGAGATTATTCCAAATAACGGTTATTTACTCTTCTTTGATTAAAATCAACAGACTTCACCCAGATTCAGACTCTCTCATTTATCTGCAAGAATAAAAAAGCTTTTTCCGGCTTTATTTACTCCTTATTTGCAAATATATATTTTTAAACCCGTATTCAAACTAATTTATGCATACATGATTGTTTTTCGTCTGTTATTTAATTTCTGAAACACAGCTAGAAAACCAAATTTCATTTTAATCTCATTAACTTTTAATGGATATACTTACATTAAACACGTATATACTAATGAATCAATCTATATAATAATTTGCTATAAAACAATTCATAAAACGCCTATTATTAGACCTATCCACTTGCAAATTAGAAGCAAATTCCTAACTTTGCTAACGAATATGATTCAATAATCATGCATAACTCATAATTAATAGCTTAACCTAAACTCGTAACTCACTGTATGAATATCACACTAAAAGCAATAACGCTTTTCGTATGCTTATCCTGTATAACCACGAAAGCGTTTTCGTCAGACTCCACAAAAGTAAAAGATTCCGACAAATTCGATCTGAAAATCAACCTGAGAGGTGATTATCGCGGAACCTTCTCCGAAGAAGCCTCTTTTAGTAATTTCACAATGAAACCCATGATGGTGACTGTCAGTGGGACTTTTAATCCAATGTTTAGCTATTGTATCAGACAACGTTTTGATAATCCTTTTGAAATACAAGCAGACGGACTACCGGCATCTACGCTTATGGCTTATGTAGACATCAAACCGGTTAAAGGACTTAATATCCGTTTGGGTAAACAAGCCATCGCCTTCGGTAGTATGGAGTTTGACTACAATCCTATTGACGTCTATTTTTATTCCCTTGTCGGCAGTCAGACACAGGGCTTTAGTACCGGTGCTATGGTCGGTTACAGCTTGGGTAAACAATCATTTGCTATTCAGACAACAAAGGTTCTGGATCCTGCCTATATGCTTAATGACTATAAAAGCGGATTTAACAACACATTTGTATGGAGTAGTGATTTCTTCAACGGAGCATTCAAAACACTTTGGAGTTACACGCTTACAAATGCTTCTAAAGATAAGTTTCTACAACAATGGATGATCGGTAACCAAATTAATGTCGGACGTATCCAGGTCGATCTTGATTATTTGCAACTAAGCAGATACTCAATGTACGAACTTGGTAATGCTGAAACTCCGACACAAGCAAAAACAACTGACCGTTCTTATTTGGCAAATGTAAAATGGTTCTTACCTAAAGACCGCGTTACGCTAAGTGCCAAATGCGTTTATGACGAAAGTCGCGCTATGGGAACACGTGTAACGGAGCAAATCACATCGTCGGCGGTAGTTGAGTATAACCTGATTCCAAAATACGGTCTATCCCTTCACGCTGCTTACGCATTTCGTGTAAATAACACACCGGAAGCTTTCCGTGATAAATTCACAAACGCCAACGAGAATATGTTTCTTGCTGGATTTAGTTGGAACTTCCAGCCTTTATAATAATTTTATTGTGACTAAAGTCGGATATCTTACATAGGTAACCGACTTTTTTTTATTATAAATATACCCTATCAACATTTTGGATATAAAGCAAATAAGCCTGCTAATGCTAAAATCCGTTCTATTATCATAGAAAAATAATCTTCGTAAAATTTGCAGGTTCAAAAAAAAGCTCTACCTTTGCACACGTAATCGAAACAACAATACTTCTGATTACAACGCAAAAGGGTTCCTTAGCCGAGTGGTTAGGCACCGGTCTGCAAAACCGTTTACGGCGGTTCGAATCCGCCAGGAACCTCAAAGAAACCTCTGAAACAGCTTACATAAAGCGTTTCAGAGGTTTTGTTTTTTATATGACTAAAATTTAAGTAAGCGAATCCTTTTCTCAAATACCAATATTTATTATTTAGAAAACATTCTTCTATAAATCCAAAACAATTAAATGGATAGAAATATCAGAAACAACGAATCTGCCCATTGAGTTAAATTCAGATTCACAAGAAGCCCTATTCTTCTGAAACAAGAGCATCTGAAAAGCTAATCCACATGTCTTTAAAATTGATTGTTACCCGGTTGTGTTGCACAAGTGTGGGCAATCCTATAAAACAATCATACTGGTCTGCTAAATTCTGCTCACTATCAGCAGCTACAGAAACCGTATCCTTATAGATAGTCGTTTTGTCTATTCCATAATGCCATTCATAAGAAATAGATCGTGTTGTTTTAACTCCTCCTAAGCCAGCCATTCTAATCGAATCAGTAGGTTCAATACCTTCAAAACGCAATTTATTGCGACTGTAATATTTAGTAGAGAGCATTGTATTTGAAGCTCCTGTATCGAAAAACGCATCTATCCATTCATCCGACTGCAGATCATAAAGAGATAAAATAATCAAATTCTCACCCGAATTAAAAATATTCGGAGCAAAAGCAGGCTTAGGCGTTGTTTTGCCAGGAACTTTCAAGTAACCATTTTCAAAATCAAAGACCACCTCTTGCAGCGGTAACATCATTGGCAATCCAATGACACATTGAAGCCCCATTTTACCTATTGCCGAATCAGCTTTCTGATTACCTGTATAAAAGTCTACCACCTGAAAAGGCACATTCTTATAGCTTATCTCTCCCACACTCAATGAGTCTAATATAGCAAATCGGGAAGTACTATTATTTAGACCATTATTGAGATTGATTCCTTGAAAATCACAAATATTCAGCCCTATTTTGTCAGCCAGTTGCTTTGAAATAACATTTGCACCTGCACCTGTATCATAAGTTACATCACATATATAATCATTGAGTTTTGCTTCAACAAAAAGCATAACCGGATTTTCAGGTGTATTATGGTACTTTAGAGGCACCTTCACATCATAAGCGGGACGATTTACCACAAACCCACCCTTTTTGTCGATGGCATCATATTGATGTTCGACAGCCACAAAAGACACATCGGGCTGCATACCTGCCGCTTTGACAGCTTCATTGTACTTATTTAAGATATCAGCAGCGCTCTTATAGTCATTCTTCTTTGCATAATCACTTGCCATAAGATATATTACACTACTTATGGAGCTTCCTAATTCTTCATTATATTCATTCAGCAGAGTAGCGCCGTAATAAATAGCCGAATCAGGTTGATTATAAAACTGAGAAATAAAGAATTTAGTTAACGGATGCAGAAAAGGGGTCTGTAAGCTCTCTTTCTCCGCTATATACAGACTTCGCACCTGATGCCATGCACCGCTATTAATGGCTTGCACTAAACGTTCGTCTGTTGATTGAGCATATGTGTAAATCGATAAGATGGAAAAAATTGCAATAAGAAATAGTCTAATATTTTTCATGTCTTTCAAGTTTATAGTTTAAATATGGAGAATTCTAATTATTTATTTTTTATTCTGAAGTTCAGGAAAGAACCTTTTAGCTCTTAAAGTCAGACAATTATCTGGCTCTAAATCTATATAATAAATCTCAAGCTACAAGCTTTCAGAAGAATAAATCAATCAGACAATTAATGTCACCGTAATCATTTTTCCAACAATAACCCCATATTAATATCATTTTGTCAAATTTAAGACCTCAATAATTTTCGGATAAACTAATCGAAAAAAACGCCTTTTTAGAATATCTCAGACTACATTATCTCTGTTTTTGGAGAAAATACGATCTTTTCTCCAAAGATACGGTGCATTATAAAATTTTCGCCCTTTGTTTTTTCTTTTAGATACGTATATAAAAGTGACGAGATACGTATTAAAGCCGGACGAGATACGTATTAAAATATATTTACATACGTATCAAAATCCGATAAAATACGTCCATTCTTTCACAACAGAACTTTCTTAGTGATTATCAATACTTTACAAAAGTAATAATACAAGACGTATTCTGAATAATATTTATCGGCGAAAAAAATAGCGCATTCTGAGCGATTAGAAGAATACAAATAGTCAGCAAAATAGTCTTATTTCAATAAATATGACAAACTGGCTTTTACAGCACACTCAAGCAAAAAACGAAATGGAGCCACCCTTATTCTAACACTGTCAGAATAGAGATGACTCCATAACAAAATCTTATTTATATATTATCCGGAAGAGAGTTATAACAATAACTAGATAAATAAATTATAGCTCTTATTATCCTCTCCGGTTGTTTTAATCTCTAAAGACTTATCACCATAAATCAATTTATAGCTACTATTTTGAGAAAGATAAAAAAGCAAATAATCATTCATATCCGCATTTGCATTACGTGTTTTTCCTTCTGCTATTTGATTTCCGTCTTTATCCTGAACGATTACATCAATCACTGCTCTGTCTGCACTTATTGCAGGATCTCCGCCTTCGCGAAAGCCACGCACAATAATCATCACTTCGTCACTCTTCTGAATATCTTTCAGACTTTGCTGTTGTTTATATAATTCAACATACTGATCTGTCACATTAATTCCAGGAATACTCTGATCCGTCTCATTCCATACCATTGGGAAATACTGGTCTGATTGCGGTTTAAATGTAGTGGCGTAAACCTGATGAGCAGGATCATCCTGACCTTCAAAAGCAGCACAACGAGGAAGAAACCATGCATCATTTAATGGTGCCGGATAATATTCGATCAAATACCAGCTTCCGTTTACCCAAACTTCATTCCAGTTATGATTTCCTTCTTTGGTGATCCACATAGGCGTACCTGCTATTCTCGATGGAATACCTACAGCGCGTAAAGCATCAGTAAGCAGAATCGACAAACCCGAACAAGAAGCCATGTGAATGTCCATTGATTCTTTAGGTGACTGATTCGGTTTGTTTCTTTTTGTATTATACTCGACTTGTACTAAGTCCTTCAAGACTTTATTTATCGTATCTACAGCCGCAAACATATCTGTTGTATTTGCAAGAACCGGAGATAACATATCGAAAAAAGATGCTCTCCAGTTTTCACGAGTCTCATCCATAATGGCATAAGGCAAAACATCGTTTAGAAACACCTCTTCAGGGACATCTTTTGCCCATGGAAAAAGCGCTTTAGCCTTATAAGCATAAGTCACATTATCTACGATCAAAGATGTTGATAACGTATCTAAATCAGCCTTTGGCATATATGCGTACAAATAAGCAATCGCTTCTTGTTGATTTGCAGGGAGTGACAGAATAGATTTCATAATCTCTTCTGCACGTTCAGCCGGCATATCCGATAAACGACTCTCTACTTTATCTGATAAATCGTCTGAAATGTGTTTATATGGATTATTGCATGCTAAGCATAGCATAAAGACTGCACTTAATACGAAATTTTTCTTCATTTGTTCTTTCTCTATAAGTTTATATATTTGTGATATCTTTTTATTCGCCGGATTACATATTAAACGGACTCTGAAATTATTACTTCGTGTACAAAGTTAAAGATAAAAACTATACATATGCAAATAAAAAGAGATGTTCAAATACCATTATGGTAATTGAACATCTCTTTTTTTGATAAACTGAATAAGCAATGATTACTCAGCAACCTCAGTAGCTTCTTCTGTAGTGAAATCAGTGATTCCGTTTGCAGTAAGAATATTATACCAGGTAATTACTTTTTTAATGTCTGTCGGATAAACACGATCCTCATCATAATCCGGTAAAATCTCTGCAAAATAAGTACGTAATGCTTTTGCGTCAGATTTAGGATCAATAGAAGCCTGAGCTCCGTTTTCTTTCTTAGCAATAGTAGCAAAAATCTCTTTCAATGGAGTTTCTCCATCTAATGTATAGATAGAAATATCGTTCAATGAGATCACTTTATCGTGTGCGTAAGCCGGAACTTTTTTCTTATCAACCAACGACTCAACAATAATATTACCTCTACCTTGAGAGATTAGTTTAAATAATCCCGGTTTACCCGAAATAGATAAAATAAGTTTCAACATATTCTTCTGTCTTTTAAAATTCTAAATGAGTGTGATACAAATGTAGTAATAATATCGTATTACAACATGTTTAGATAGCTCATTTTTGTATGTAAGGGTACTTATCTGTGCAAAATCGTATTCAAAATCCTCTCCGTTTGGGGAATTATCGCATGCCGATCATCATTTATCAAAACAAAATCCGATAGTTCTTCCCGTTCTGCATCTGACATCTGATTATTCATACGAGCTTCTATAGCGGCAGAAGTTAATCCATCCCGTTTCATTGCCCGCAGCTTTCTTATCGATTCTGAAGCTGATACCTGAATAGTAAAATCTACTGCTGACGAAAAGTTTGCTTCAAATAAGATAGCACATTCCATCGCAACAATAGATTGTTGTTGAGCAAGTGACCATAATAAGAAATCCTCTTTAACAACAGGATGAACTAAGGCATTCACTTTACTTAACAATGATTTATCCCCAAAAATGCACGATGAAATATAGGTTCTGTTCAATTCTCGTCCTTTATAGGCTTCATCTCCCAGTAAAGCAGTAAGGTTTGTGCGTAAACCGGGATGATCAACCATCAAAAGCTTTGCTTTTGAATCTGTATCATAAACAGGAATATTGCGATAACAAAAATAACGTGAGAGAATGGATTTCCCACTCCCAATCCCTCCGGTAATTCCCACTTTAATCATGTATTATTTTATCTTCTATAATAAATTCTACACTATCGTTCAATAATTGAACGTTCGACACATAAACCGGATATTCATTAAGATTTACTTTTACTTTTTTCTGCTTTTCATTCTGAATATCTTTATAATCGATTACGACCGAGAATTCATTATTCTTCATTTGATTATATTTGCTCAAAGCGACAAAACAACTAATAGCTGCATTTGCCGGGAATGTTCTGAGTGTTTTATCTTCAGGAAGATTCATAATTGTAAATGGCACCTGAAGTTCTTTCTGAGTAAAAGATTCAACGGGAACCTCCAATTTTACTTTATCAGGATAAAACTTAACTCCGGAAACTGGTTTAATAGCCACTTCTGTTGTATAAGTTTCTGAAAGATTTTGTAAGAACAATGAGTCCGTTTCACATTCATCAAGCTTTGCCAGAAGATCCTCAGGAGCATAAGCCGTAATCATTTCGGGATCTGTCACTATTTCTCCGGATACCATATACTGCTGTTTTGTCTGAAAGTCTCCATTTATTTTAATAGGAAGTTGCTTAGACTGACCTATTGAAAAATATAAGACAAGACTGTTTGGATAAACAGAAATTATTTGAGCACTTCCGGTAATCCGTTTCTGAACAATACTTAAAATATCCTCAGGCGATAATGTATAACGTCCGCTTTTCACATCTTTCGGACTGAACGGAACCGTAACAGGTACATTTTCTTTCCGGTAAAGATTAAAAAGATCAGCTCCTTGATCCCGAAGTTTTACTTCTAAAACCGGTATTTTTGAAGTGATTAAAATGTTTTTCGGAATATCTGTCACTTCCAGATGTATCGTATAACTTGTCGTTATCTCTTCACGAAGCACCTGCAAAGTCCAGAAAAAGAAGGATAATAGCAGAAAAAAGGAAAAGGTTAGAAGCTCCTTATTATTTTTCCTTTTAATAAAGAGTCCAACCTTTTTCTTTAGCAGTAAATATGAATGTACTATTTTTCGTCTGTACGACATATTCTATTACTTATTTCCTTGTTGATCGTCTGCAGATGCAAAAATTGAGTTTTTATCAATTTTGATTTTCACGTTGTCTGCGATCTCCAATGTAACGATATTATCCTGGATGTTTTTAATTTTACCATAGATACCACCTGAAGTAACAACGTTGTCACCAACATTCAGATTGTTACGGAAATTTTGAATTTCTTTTTGACGTTTTGTTTGCGGACGGATCATAAAGAAATAGAAAACGGCAATAATAAGCACCATCATAATGACACTTTGCAATAGAGAACCTCCTGCAGCCGCTTGAGCTAAAACAACAGTTAATAAATTCATGTGTTATTTCTTTTAGTTAGGTAATGATTATTAGTTTAGAAAACTATATTATTTTTTCAATAATACACCTTCCTCTTTTAAATTTCTTACAACTCTGTCTAATACACCATTAATAAAGTAACCACTTTTTAGTGTACTATATGTTTTTGCCAAATCAATATATTCATTTAAACTTACTGATGTTGGAATAGCCGGGAATGTCATAATTTCAGCTAATGCAATCTGCATTACTATTACATCCATTAATGCGATACGATTTATATCCCAGTTATTGGTATATTTTGTAATCAGTTCTTTATATTCCTGGCCATTAACAATCGCATTGCGGAATAACTGGATAGCATATTCCTTTTCTTCATCCGAACGATATTGTGGAAGAAGCTGCGACTCTTCTGATTGCGTAAATTGTTTGATCGTTTTAAAAGCAAATGATTGTACAATCTCGATATCATCATTCCAGTAAAGACTTGATTCTTCAAGAAGTTCAGCTAAGCGTTCATTATCGACAATAAAGGTTTTGAAAAGAGTTCTCCATAAATCTTTATCTTCTTCAAAAGAACGAACAGATGAATTCATATAATCCTGATAACATTCAGAAGTCAAAATAAGATCAAGAATATCTTTTACAAATTCTTCATCCCATGCCAACTTATGCATTGAAAGATATTCACGAAAAGCCGGGTCCTGACGAAGGTGATAAACAAAAAGATTATCGACAAACTTTGTGTTAGGATTCAAGTCTTGATCCGAAGCTAAAAACTTAGATTTAGCAGTTTCTATTCTTTTATTTTGTGCATCAGTGATTTCTACAATCAAAAGAAGAAGATAATTATATAACTCATAAGCTTTATCTAAGCTAAAAAGAAGCTCTTTCTCAGCTCTTGCCATATCTCTCTCTTCGTTTTGATAGTACGAATATAATAACTGTACTACTTTAATACGGATTAATGCGCGATTTATCATCTCTATAATCTATTATTTTCTATAAGGCACAAAAGTAGGCATTTTTTAGAGAATGATCCTCCTTTTTACCAATGATTGTTCCTTTAATGATAACAAATGGAGCTTAATAATGTTCTAATTTTCGAAAGGACATTATTTTATTTGTCTGATTCAGACTTTACCTTTAATAAAAAAGGGTAACAAACGAATCTGTTACCCTTTTCAATATTTAGAAATAGCTTCTATTAACTAGAGACTATTAATTAGTCAACGTTCAAAGTTACACGTTTGAAACCTGTTGCAGTAAGATCTTTGTTAGCTGCTTTCAAATAGTTAGCTACAGATACTTTACCATCTTTGATGAAAGCTTGCTCCAACAAAGTTGACTCTTGGTAGAATTTATTCATACGACCTTGAGCAATTTTATCAAGCATTTCTTCTGGTTTACCTTCTTCACGAGCTTTTTCGCGTGCAATATCGAATTCTTTTTGAGCAACTTCAGCAGGAACTGCTTCTTTGTTCAAAGCTACAGGATTCATTGCAGCTGCTTGCATAGCAACATCTTTAGCAACCTGAGCATCAACTTCTGGTAAGTTGAAACCTACGATAGTAGCTAATTTGTTACCTGGGTGAATATAAGCTACAGTTGATGGAGCGCTGATAAATTCATAATAACCAACTTCCATTTTCTCACCTGTAGAACCAATTTTATCAATTACAAGTTGAGCGATAGTGCTATCACCAATAGTCAAAGCGTTAAGTTCTTCGATTGATGCAGGTTTGTTAGCAATTGCAGCATCCAGAATTTGCTTAGTAAGTGCGATAAACTCTTCGTTTTTAGCAACGAAGTCAGTCTCACATTTCAAAGCAACGATAGCAGCAAAATCACCGTTAGACTCAGCTAAAACGCAACCTTCTGACGCTTCGCGATCAGAACGTTTTGCAGCAACTGCTTGTCCTTTTTTACGGATAATTTCCATTGCCTTATCGAAATCACCTTCAGCTTCGTTCAAAGCATTTTTACAGTCCATCATACCAGCTCCGGTCATTTTACGAAGCTTAGTAATATCAGCCATAGTAACTGCCATAATATCTTGTGTATTTATTGGATTAAATATTAAAGTTTGAAGTTTGGAGTTTTAACACTCCAAACCTCAAACAATATTCTTAGTCAGAAATTAGTCTTCTTTTTCAGCGAACTTAGAAGCTACTTTCGCGTTCAACGCTTCTTCGTCTTCTTTTTTAGTTCTCTCTTTTTTTACTGGTCTTGCTTTTTTGTCTTTTTTAGCAGCAGAGTCATCTCCATTGTCGATTTTTTCTGCTTGTCTTTCAGTAAGACCTTCAGCGATTGCTGAACAAACAGCTCCCAAGATTACGTCTACAGATTTTGTAGCGTCATCATTTGCAGGAATTACATAGTCGATGTCTCTTGGAGAAGAGTTTGTATCAACGATACCGAAAACTGGAATACCCAAACGAGTAGCTTCAGCGATCGCGATGTGCTCTTTCATTACGTCAACTACGAAAAGCGCAGCAGGAAGACGAGTCAAATCAGAGATAGAACCTAAAGTTTTCTCTAATTTAGCACGCTGACGAGTAATTTGAAGTCTTTCTCTTTTAGAAAGATTTTCGAAAGTACCATCTTTAGTCATTTTATCGATAGTACTCATTTTTTTCACTGATTTGCGGATTGTAGTGAAGTTTGTCAACATACCACCCGGCCAACGCTCAGTAACGTATGGCATATTTACTGCAGATGCTTTTTCAGCGATAACATCTTTCGCTTGTTTTTTAGTACCTACGAATAATACGCGGCGACCAGACTTAGCGATTTGTTTCAACGCTTCAGCAGCATCTTCTACTTTAGCAACTGTTTTGTGTAGGTCAATGATATGAATACCATTGCGCTCCATAAAAATAAAAGGAGCCATTGCAGGGTTCCACTTTCTCTTAAGGTGTCCGAAGTGACATCCTGCTTCTAATAATTGTTCAAAAGAAACTCTTGACATTTTTTTTTAATTTAATTCGTTTACATTCAACTAATTCAATCGACAGGTAGTCATTTTACAAATGAGTCCTTTCGATTTGGATACTAAACGTGCGTGTATCAAGCAATTGATTATGCCAGTATCCATTATTAAGCTGCGAACCCTAAGCACAAAGCTCTGTTCGAAGCACAAATATTAACGTTTGCTGAACTGGAATCTTTTTCTTGCTTTTGGTTGTCCCGGTTTTTTACGCTCAACAACACGTGGGTCACGAGTCATGAAACCTTCTTTTCTCAATGCTGATTTATCATCTGCATTAATTTTAACCAACGCACGAGCAATAGCTAAACGTAGAGCTTCCGCTTGTCCTTTATAACCACCACCGTTCAAGTTAACGTGGATGTCATATTTTTCAGTTGCGCCTAATACGCTAAGTGGTTGCTTAACAACGAACTGAAGGATAGTTGAAGGGAAGTAGTTTGACAGGTCACGTTTGTTGATAGTAATCTTTCCTGTTCCCTCGCTAACGTAAACACGAGCAACTGCTGCTTTACGTCTTCCGATTGCATTAATTACTGTCATATCAATTATTTAAGAGAGTTTATATCAATAGTCTTTGGTTGTTGTGCTTGGTGTGGGTGCTCAGAACCTGCATATACATGCATATTTCCGATCAATTGGTCACCAAGTCTGTTTTTAGGTAGCATACCTTTAACAACTTTTCTGAACAAACGATCCGGACCTTTTTTCAATAAAGTCGCTGGAGTGTTCTCTCTTTGACCACCTGGGTAACCTGTGTAATGTAAATATACACGGTCATTCCATTTGTTACCTGTTAATTTTACTTTGTCTGCGTTGATGATAATTACGTTATCACCACAATCAACGTGAGGTGTGAAGTTTGGTTTGTATTTCCCTCTCAAAAGTTTCGCAACTTTCGAGCCGATACGTCCCAAAACTTGGTCTGTTGCATCAACAACAACCCATTCTTTTTGTACAGTTGCTTTGTTCGCAGAAATGGTCTTATAACTTAAAGTATCCACTGCTTAATAAGTTTTAAATTGTTAATAATAAAATTTGCTTGATTA